>NZ_LZGR01000008.1:0-37329 GCF_001690255.1 Gilliamella sp. App2-1 | reverse complement strand
TTGAAATCATCTTATTACAGAATTCAATATCATGGTCATCAAACCAACCTTGTGATAAGTCAACAAATCAAAAAAATTGAATTCTCTTTACTTAATTAATAAGTAAACTTATAATAAGTTAACTTACCAAAAGGAGGCTCTATGAATACCATTTCAATTTCTTTCATATTACCAACCAAAGCTAAACCAACTCAAATTTGGCAATACTATACTGATCTTAATTTAAGAAAATTATGGGAAACTGATCTTGAAGACTTTCGTATATTTGGTAACTTAAAAACAGGGGCTAAAGGTATTTTCAAATTACAAAATATACCGAAAATGGAAGTGACTTTATCAAAGATTATTGATGAGCAAGAATTTACAGAACAATTTGATATGCCTGAAATAGGTTTACTGTTTTTCTCACATCAAATTATTGAAATATCGCATAATCAATATGCATTAAAATCAGAAATTTCTCTAAAACCGGATCCAAAAATGGATACTAAAGCATCCTATGATTTTATAAAACAGATTTCAGATGATATTATTGATAAAACTTACAAATTAAATGGCTTAGTTGAAGGGTAAATTATGACAAAGGACAATAAGTTTTTGACTCAATTCCAAACTGATTCTGAATCTATTGGTTTTATTTTTATGAAAACTTATTCGTCCTGGCATACGAATATCAAAAATTGCTTGAAAAAACAGTCTATCACTCATCCTCAATTTATAGTGCTTGCAACGCTTGCTTATCTATCACAGCAACCAGACGAAATAACACAAGTTATTTTATCAAATAAAACAAATATCGATGTGATGACAATGTCCCAAATATTAGAGAATTTAGAAAAAAAGGATTATATAAAACGCTCTTGCTCAATTAAAGATAGTCGAGCAAAATCCATTCAATTAACACAAAAAGGATTGAATAAAGCAAATGAAACTGTACCTTTGGTTGAACAAATAGATAAAGATTTTTTTTCAACACTACAAGGTGATAAAGAACAATTTATGAAAATGTTATTAACACTATTAAAAACCAACATGGAGGGATAAAATCATTTATAAATTTTTATTATTTATTGTTTTTATCAACTTTGAATGCTTGGATTTGACTTAAAATAAGTTTTTGAAAACTTTGTCTCAAATTTCTAAAACAAAATACTTTAAAACTGAATCGTTATAACTCAAGCTGTTAAAGCTCATTACTTGACTAAATTTAATTAAAAAAGGTGATATTACATCACCTTTTATCTATAGTTAGAACGTTTTGCTAAACTTATTTTGCAGCGTTTTGTTCTTGCGCTGATTGAATTGCGGTTAATGCAATGGTATAGACAATATCATCAACTAATGCACCACGAGACAGATCATTCACAGGTTTACGCATACCTTGTAGCATAGGACCAATCGAAACAAGATCCGCAGAACGTTGTACAGCTTTATATGTCGTATTACCTGTATTAAGATCAGGGAAGATAAATACTGTTGCTTTACCTGCTACTTGTGAATTTGGTGCTTTCGATTTTGCTACATCTGGCATTACCGCAGCATCATATTGCAATGGACCATCGATCATAAGATCCGGACGTTTTTCTTGAGCAATGCGAGTTGCTTCTTTCACTTTTTCAACATCAGCACCTTGACCCGAGCTACCTGTTGAGTAAGAGATCATCGCAACGCGTGGTTCAATACCAAAAGCGATTGCTGTATCAGCTGATTGAATCGCAATTTCAGCTAGCTCTTGTGCATTTGGATCTGGATTAATTGCACAGTCACCATAAATATACACTTGATCTGGCATTAACATAAAGAATACTGATGAAACAAGTGAACTACCTGGGGCAGTTTTAATTAATTGTAATGGTGGACGGATAGTATTAGCGGTTGTATGCACAGCACCTGACACTAAACCATCAACTTCATTTGCTTCAAGCATCATTGTACCAAGTACTACGTTATCAGCTAATTGCTCACGAGCAATTACTTCTGTCATGCCTTTATTTTTACGTAATTCAACTAAACGAGGTACATACTTTTCACGAATTAATTCAGGATCAACAATTTCAACACCTTGCCCTAAAGTTACGCCTTGTGAAGCGGCAACTTTACGCACTTCGTCCGGATTCCCAATTAATACACATTTAGCGATATTACGCTCAGCACAAATTGCGGCTGCTTTAACCGTTCTTGGTTCATCACCTTCTGGTAATACCACTACTTTTTTCGCATTACGCGCAAGTTCAGTTAATTGATAACGGAATGCCGGAGGAGACAGACGACGTGCCGAATTCACCACTTCATTTAATGATTTAACCCATTTAGCATCGATATGGTCAGCCACATAATTTTGGGTGTTTTCCATACGTTCTTTATCATCAACCGGGATTTCTAAATTGAATTGTTGTAAGTTAATTGACGTTTGGAAAGTGTTAGTTTTAACTGTAAATACAGGTAAACCAGTATCAAAAGCAGGTTGGCATAGTTTTGCGATTTTTTCGTCGATTTCGTAACCACCAGTTAAAAGTACACCACCAATAGCCACACCATTCATAGCAGCTAAACTAATCGTCACTAATACATCAGCCCGATCAGCAGAAGTCACTAACAGTGCATTTGGTTGTAGATGACTGATAATGTTAGGCACACTACGTGAGCAAAAAGATATATGTTTAATGCGGCGATTTTTGATATCACCTTCATTAATAATTTTAGCGTCAAAATGTTTAGCAATATCAATAGAACGACAAGCACTTAAATCCATATTCCAAGGAATACACCCAAGTATTGGCAATGGGCTATGTGCATTTAAATCATCGATAGTGATTTTTTTATCATCAAATTTAGGTGTGTGATAAATTTCAGCGACATCAGGACGAGCAAGACTTTGTTCTTCAACTGGCGCATTGACTTTATTAACAATCACACCAACGATTTTTTCGTTTTTAATGCCACCAAAGTTAGATCGAGCAATTTCAATACGATCTCTAAGTTGCTCTGGCGTATCTTTGCCCATATTGACCACAAAAATAATTTCGGCACCAAGTGTTTTAGCAATATTATTATTGAGTTCATTAGCAAAAGGATAATCAGACGTAGGTACAATCCCTTCAACCAAAACAACATCAGCACCTTTCGTGTTTTCAGCATAAAGGGCTACGATTTCTTCCATTAACACATCTTGTTGATTTAAACCTAATAGGTTTTCAACATGGCTCATTTTAAGCGGTTTTAGTGTTGGGATTGAAGTGTTATGACTAACTAAAGTTGTCGTATTGTCTGGCGCATCGCCACCCGCTCTAGGTTGTGCTACTGGTTTGAACACGTTTAAGTTAATACCTTGACGCTCCATAGCTCGAATAACACCAAGACTCACCCCCGTTAAACCAACGTTGGTACCGGTAGGAATGAGCATAATAGTACGAGACATAATTTTTACCTCTTAATTCTTTTTATATAAAAAACAAACCGCCATTTAGGCGGTTTTAAATATTTATTACGCAGTTAGGCGCGCAGCATCTTGAGCAATGACAAGCTCTTCATTAGTTGGGATTACCATCGCAATAGCTGAACCCTCTTTAGTGATTGTGCCACCTTTACCAAAACGCGCAGCTAAGTTACGCTCTTGATCAAGTTCAAAACCAAGAATAGTTAATTTTTGTAATGCCATACGACGCACTTCTTCAGCGTTTTCACCGATACCACCAGTAAATATGATAGCATCTAAACGACCGTCTAAAAGCATTGCATAACCACCAATATATTTGACTAAACGATGAACAAACACATCTAAAGCGTTTTTAGCGTTTTCATCTGTTTCGTAATTATCGGTAACATAACGACAGTCGCTACTTACACCTGTCAAACCTAATAAACCTGATTTTTTGTTTAAAAGATTATTAATATCAGCAACTGACATTTTTAAATTGTCGTGTAAGAAGAACATAATCGCTGGGTCGATATCACCACTTCGTGTACCCATGACTAAACCTTCAAGTGGAGTTAAGCCCATTGAAGTTTCAACACATTTACCATTTTTAACGGCAGTGATTGATGCACCATTACCTAAGTGACAAGTGATCACATTAGTTTCTTCAACTGGTTTATTCAATAATCTTGCCGCTTCGCGACTAACATAATAATGACTAGTACCGTGGGCACCATAACGACGAACTCCATGTTTAGTATAAAGTTCGTTAGGAAGAGCATATAGATAGGCTTCTTTTGGCATTGTGGTATGGAATGCAGTATCAAATACAGCCACATTTTTAGTTTTTAAGTGTGGGAAGGCAGCAAAGGCTTCTCGAATACCGATTAAATGCGCAGGGTTATGTAATGGTGCAAATGCAGCGGCATCTTCGATTCCTTTTAATACTGAATCATCAATAATCACTGATTGTGTATATTTTTCGCCACCATGAACGATACGGTGACCAATCGATTTTATACTATCTAATAATTCTGGTTTTTGTGGGAAGATGCTATTAACAATAAAACGAATTGCTTCGCTGTGTGCTGCGCCAGCACCTAAAGAAGCTTCGTTCTTAACACCATCAAGTTTCCACTTAATACGAGCATCAGGAAGATGAAAACATTCAGCTAATCCAGATAAAAACTCATCACCATTTTCAGGGTTGATAATGGCAAATTTTAATGATGAACTTCCGCAATTAAGAACAAGAGCGTTATTACTTGATGACATAGTAATTCCTATAAATTGAATAAAAAGACATATACCAATCAAAATTGGTAACTTAACACATGATTAAAATCAATGTGACTACGCTAAGGTGACTTCTGATATCTTGTTTTTTGAGATAGAATAAAGAGAGCCCCCAATTTGAATGGGACTATTTTAAGATAATAAGAAGTGAATGTCGAGGAATCACAAAAATATGAATTTAATAAATACATTTAAAGCGGGACAAAGATATATAAAGCTTTGCCCGATAGACAAACAACTAGCGCATTCATTTCCTGAATTAAAAATCATTAATTACATAAAAACCGCAACTAAATACTTGCCCCCTATCATTATTGGCTTACTACTTTGGCAATATTACATGTCGGCACAAATTGCGGTAACAGTAATAACCATACTATTTACCTTAAGCATGCCGCTACAAGGAATATTTTGGTTAGGCAAACGCGCTCTATCCCCCCTTCCGCTTAACTTAATTGATTGTTATAACCAATTAAAAATAAAGTTAATTGCTAAAAAAATCATCGCCGAACATAGCACAAAAGACAATAAATTAACATTTGAAGCTTTTATGACCCTTATCAATTTAGCGAAATTGCACTTAGGTGATTATTTTGGACAAGATGATGATTCCTCACCTTATTAGAAAAGGTAACAACAATGGCAAATTTACTCACAACACTACAAAATCAAATTGACAAACTAGAACAACAAATCAATTTAACAAACGAGCAACAATTTCACGAGCCTTATTTTGACGAGCAGCTGTTTCAAACAACTAAAATAGTGACAGACAAAACGTTTTACCTTGAAAAAATCAAACAAACTTATCAAGCATTAGTCGCGAATATCGAATCAGAAAAAATTGAACAAATGACTTTTTTATCAGAAACATTAGTCAACCAAATGGCAGCCCTAACTCGCGAACTTGCGACCCATAACTTGCGCCAAAAAAAGTCTCAACCCATTATTGAAGAAACTTTGGCCCAAAAACACATGCGTCATTTAGATTACTTGCGCCGACTACAAGAGATGAAATACGAACTAGAACTATCACCTGAAATTATTAACCAAAGCAAAATAGCCACACTTGATAACCGAATTTACCGCTGTGAACAGGCGATTAAAAAAATTGAATTTGATATGGAATGTGATATTGATGGATTTCATAAAAATACTGAATTAGATTAATACAACATAAAAATCAATAAATTAATTTTAACAAATATTAAAATATCTAAACACAGATAAGCGAGATCACCTGTTTATTGAAATTTAATACAAAAATAGCATACAAATTATTATATATTTGTTAAAACATACCCCTTTTATCAATACTATTCTTATGTCCAAAACGAATATTGTTATAATTATTAATTAGTATCATCTTTTTAAGTTATCTTTATAATAATAACAAAATTACTAAGATTATCCGTTTTTAAATCATTTATAAGGATTCATCCATGAGTAGAATATTTGATGATAACTCGCAAACTATTGGTTATACGCCTCTTGTTCGTCTAAAACACTTTGGTAATGGTAATATTTTAGCCAAAATTGAGTCCCGTAATCCAAGTTTTAGCGTCAAATGTCGAATTGCCTCGAACATGATTTGGGACGCAGAAAAGCGCGGTTTATTAACCTCTGATGTTGAATTAATCGAACCAACAAGCGGTAATACAGGTATTGCGCTTGCTGCTGTTGCGGCTGCTCGTGGCTATAAATTAACTTTAACCATGCCTGAAAGCATGAGCATTGAACGTCGAAAACTGCTAAAAGCCTTAGGTGCAAATTTAATTTTAACTGAAGCAGCCAAAGGGATGAAAGGCGCAATCGAAAAAGCCGAAGAAATGGTGGCAAGTGATCCTAAAAAGAACCTCATGCTACAACAATTTAGTAATCCTGCTAACCCAGAAATCCACGAAAAAACAACGGGCCCCGAAATATGGCAAGATACTGATGGTCAAATCGATATTTTTATTGCTGGTGTCGGAACGGGTGGTACATTCACTGGCGTAACGCGTTATATCAAAAAAAACCAAGGCAAAAATATTACTGCGGTTGCCGTTGAACCCACCAATTCACCCGTCATTAGCCAAGCACTAGCAGGCGAAACTATTAAGCCAGGACCGCATAAAATTCAGGGCATTGGAGCTGGTTTTATTCCTGCAAATCTTGATTTAACTTTAATTGATATAGTCGAAAAAGTATCAAACGAAGACGCTATCGAAACAGCTCGCGAATTGATGGAAAAAGAAGGCATATTAGCTGGAATATCATCGGGTGCTGCCGTTTTTGCTGCGGATCGCTTAGCAAAATTACCTGAATATGCCAGCAAAACCATTGTGGTGATTTTGCCATCTTCTGGCGAGCGTTATTTAAGTACCGATTTATTTAGTGGGATTTTTACTGAAAAAGAACTCGGTTAAGTCAAAATTAGTAATATAAAATTAGTAATAAAAAACGTGATTCATCCAATAATCACGTTTTTATTCACATTAAATCGCTCTCAACCTTAACCTAATTATCCTGAATAATGCCAAAATGGCGATACGCATGTGGTGTTGCGATTCTGCCACGAGGTGTTCGTTGAATATAACCTTGTTGAATTAAAAACGGTTCGAGAACATCTTCTATCGTTTCGCGCTCTTCACCAATTGCAGCAGCAATATTATCTAATCCGACTGGACCGCCCATGAATTTTTCGATAATAGCCAGCAACAATTTACGATCCATATAATCAAAGCCCTCATTATCAACATCGAGCATATCCAGCGCTTGAGTTGCGATTTTTTTGTCGATAATCCCTTTCGATTTTACATCGGCATAATCGCGTACACGGCGCAAAAGACGATTTGCAATTCGCGGTGTACCACGAGAACGTTTAGCAATCAAATGTGCGCCTTCATCTGACAAATCCATACCTAAAAATTTAGCGCTGCGGCTAACAATATATTCTAAATCCTCAACTCGATAAAACTCAAGGCGCTGCACAATACCAAACCGATCCCGTAGCGGTGAAGTTAACGAACCGGCGCGAGTTGTTGCGCCAATCAATGTAAAAGGCGGAAGATCGATTTTAATTGAACGCGCTGCTGGTCCTTCGCCAATCATAATATCTAATTGGTAGTCTTCCATCGCAGGGTATAGGATTTCTTCAACTACTGGGGACAGTCGGTGGATTTCGTCAATAAACAGTACATCGTTAGGTTCTAAATTGGTCAGCATGGCGGCTAAATCGCCAGCTTTTTCTAACACAGGGCCTGAAGTTGTGCGTAAATTAACATTCATTTCGTTCGCCACAATATTGGCTAACGTTGTTTTTCCAAGACCTGGAGGACCAAATATAAGCACATGATCAAGCGCATCACTACGCTGTTTAGCAGCTTGAATAAAGATTTTCATCTGTTCGCGAACTTGTGGTTGACCTATGTATTCGTCCAAATATTTAGGACGAATGGCACGATCTAATGATTCTTCTTCCTTTTGCACTTGTGGAGCAATCAAACGATCCGCTTCAATCATAATAAATCCCTATTTACAATGCTGATTTTAAAGCTTCACGAATCAGCGTTTCGCAATTCATGTCAGGATTAATCACCTTATTAATGATACGGCTAGCTTCTTGTGGCTTATACCCTAATGCAACTAAAGCCGAAACCGCCTCACCTTCAATTTGGTTAGCCGATTTTTGAACGATATTTGTATCAATAACCGAGCTAGAACCTAATGATTGTTCTCCAAAACAACGCTTAATGCGATCTTTCATTTCAACAATTAATCGCTGTGCGGTTTTATTGCCCACTCCCGGAAGTTTAACTAGGCTTTTAATTTCACCTTCTTCAACAGCATTAATAAATTGCGATGCTGACATGCCCGAAAGAATGGCTAATGCCAATTTAGGCCCCACGCCATTAACTTTAATGAGCTCACGAAATAATTCACGCTCTTGTTCTTGATTAAAGCCATACAATACTTGCGCATCTTCACGCACGGCAAAATGGGTTAACACAATGACTTCTTGCCCGTTTTCGGGCAATTCATAAAAACAGGTCATCGGCATAAACACGTCATAACCGACGCCAGCGACTTCAATCAGTACTTTGGGAGGTTGCTTTTCAATAATGGTGCCACGTAAACGACCAATCACAATATATCCTTAATAATAAAGCGTAACTAATAAGCAATTAATAAGGTGTAGTTTACCTGATAGCAAAAAAATAATAAAGAAAAACTGTATAAATAGACAGTTAAACCAAATATTAATTATCATCAATATCATTTAACTAAATGATATATAGAGCCTATTTATATATAATACCGGTAAAAAATGGTCAATTTGTTTATAAACGTTGTAATTATTCAATAATTAAGAAATATGCTTTGAAGACATAATTTATTCCATTAAGGAGCGTTATATATGATTAGTCAAATAAAAAAACTTTGTAAAGATAAAAATAATGAAGATGCCTATTATGGATTTATAAGAGCTTTGGATGAAGGAAAGGATTATTATTTTGCTAAAAAGGATTTTGATAATTTACCTATAGATGAAATAGAAATAGGCCTACGAGTGGCATTTACTGCTAATGAAAAAGATTCAGGTCAACGATTTGCAACAAGTATTAAAATTATCAAAGATCAAGTAACAGAAAACAATGAACAGCGTTTGTCTGATAATAAATCTTTGGCAAATAAAATTGATGCCAAAGGCTATCAAACACGTTTAATAAATTCAGTCCAACAGATCAAATACATTGATGATCCACTAGCGTTTGAAGATGCCGTCTTCGATTTATTAAAAGTGACTGGTTTAAACAAAATATTTCAATTTGATCGTGATAATCAAGCGGGTAAGGCCGATGGTTTTTTTATTATCGAAAATTTAGCTGTAATGTATGACTGTACGCTACAAAAAAACTTTGAATCGTTTAAAGAAGAACAAATAGAAAACTACATCAATAAACTGAACCAAAAAGCACAATTAACCTTCAACATTAAAAAAAATGACGGCGGAATCACCCCGAAAACGATACCATTAACGGGCAAAAATAAACAAGTTTGGATCATTACCAAAGGAGAAAGTAAAGAGATAAGCGATTTTGATAATGTAAAAGTCAAAGAAATTTCGATATATGATTTGTGTGAAATTTACAAAAAGCGGAAAGCAAATATAATTTGCCTTTCCGCCTACTGTCAAAATAAGCTACACTTAAAACGGCATTTTAAAACCTGGTGGTAATTGTATACCACCGGTAACTTGTGCCATTCTTTCTTTTTGAGCTTCATCTAAACGGCGAGCCGCATCATTATAAGCCGCTGCAATAAGATCTTCTAACATCTCTTTATCATCAGTCATAAGAGATGGATCAATTTCGACACGCTTACAGCTGTGTGTACCATTAATAGTGACTTTAACTAAACCAGCACCCGATTCGCCAGTCACTTCTAATTTTGCGATCTCTTCTTGTGCTTCTTGCATTTTTGCTTGCATTTGTTGGGCTTGTTTCATTAAATTGCCCAAACCACCTTTTCCACCTGAAAACATAATAATTCCTCATTAAAAAAAAACAGCTATAATTATACAGGACGAACACTTGCTTCATCAATCTTGGCGTCAAAATATCGACAAATTATTGCCACTTTTGGATCTTCAGCAATGTTTTTTTTGGCTTGCGCCAATTTTTGTTGATACAACTCTTCGCGCATTTCAATTGGCGTTTTATAGTTTTGATTATCATCAACAATAATCTTTACATCAAGCTCTTTCTTACGATGTTCACAAAGAGCTCTTTGCACTTTAGTCACATTATTTATTGAATTAATCAAATGTTTAACTGCCGAACGCATATGCAGCACTATAGTGTTATTATCCACTTTTTCAAACGCAGAATTAACTACGATTTGCTTAATCAACGGCGACAAATCCAATTGTTCAATTTCGGCACACCAAGCATCTTTTTGTGCCATTTCGGTAATTAGTTTTTGGATCATTTCAGGCGTTTTACTGCCATTAAGTGACTCACGAAAGGCCTTAGTATCAATTACTAGCTCTTCCTTCATAGCAATTAAGCCACTGGCTTGCCATTGATAAGTTTCAGCGGTAATTTCTTCTACATTATTATCGCAACTACTATTATGACTATCAGTATTATCATCACTTACTGGCGTGGTGTTATGTTTAATTCGCGCCAATGATTCACGCATGGTTGAATTTTTAGGTTGATGCACATCAACCGATTCAGACTTTTTTGGATTTTGTTCCCCGTTCATCAACTGCATACGCATTTCTAAAATACTTTTGGTCATCGACG
This sequence comes from Gilliamella sp. App2-1, assembly GCF_001690255.1. Taxonomy (NCBI): domain Bacteria; kingdom Pseudomonadati; phylum Pseudomonadota; class Gammaproteobacteria; order Orbales; family Orbaceae; genus Gilliamella; species Gilliamella sp. App2-1. The sequence goes on along the minus strand of NZ_LZGR01000008.1, from coordinate 26,325 downwards.
AAACTTCATCGGGAATCACTAGATCAGCCGTTGCCGGTTTAGCTGCAGTTGTTTGCTTTGCTTTTGAAGGTGCAATGGTGGCCAAATCGCTTGTTTCTTGGCGCTGACTTTGCTCCTTTGGTGATAATAAAGACGAACTTGCCATTGGTTGTGAAGCAATCTGCTCAGTGTGATTAAGTGGCTGGCTCACATGCGGTGCACTTATGGTGTGTGTAGTTTGGGATTGTTGAATTTGAGTTTGTTTTTTAACTTGATTTACAACCTGATTATTAATTTCTGCTTGCTTATTCGTTCTCGTCTGCACCGTTGGTTGTGGTTTCGCATCAACCGCCTTTGGCATAAAAGCCAAGGCACGCAAAAAGCTCATTTCAACGCCAATTTTTTTATCGGGTGAAAAAACAAGTTCTTTACGACCCATTAACAAAATTTGATAAAACAACTGCACATCGTTGGGCGCCATATATTGCGCTAAAAAACGAATACGTACTTCGTTATCGGTATAATCGCCCAATGCACTTGGCACTACTTGCAATAACGCAATTTGATGCAACAAGGTGATAGTTTCAGCTAACAAATTATCCCAATCAATACCTTGCACGGCGGCCGCTTCAATTTGTTGCATTAAGGCATTACCATCACCATTATGCAAAGCTTCAATAATAGTAAACGGAATTGACTTATCCAGCGTGCCAAGCATGACCGCCACCGATTCGGTATCAACCTTACCGTTGCCAAGGGCAATGGCTTGATCAGTTAAACTAAGCGCATCACGCATACTGCCATTAGCAGCTTTAGCTAATAACGCAATGGCTTTGGGATCGTTATTGATTTGCTCTAATTGTAAAATATGCTCAAGTTGCTGACCAATTAACGCTGTATCAAGTACATTTAAATGCAAATGCAAACAGCGTGACAATATCGTTATAGGTAATTTTTGTGGATCTGTAGTCGCCAATAAAAACTTAACATGCTCAGGTGGCTCTTCTAAGGTTTTAAGGAGTGCATTAAAGCTACTTCGCGACAACATATGCACTTCGTCAATCAAATAAACCTTAAAACGCCCTTTGGTTGGTAAATATTGGATGTTATCAAGGATTTCGCGCGTATCTTCGACCTTGGTACGCGATGCAGCGTCGATCTCAAGCAGATCGACAAATCTGCCTTGCTCAATATCACGACAATTATCACAAACCCCACACGGCGTTGCGGTAATGCCAGTTTCACAATTCAGCCCTTTTGCTAACAAGCGCGCAATCGACGTTTTACCTACACCTCGAGTGCCCGAAAACAGATAAGCATGATGAACTCGCCCAAGCGAAAGTGCATTAGACAGAATTTTAAGAACATGTTGCTGCCCCACAACCTCAGAAAATGATTTTGGTCGCCATTTGCGTGCCAGAACTTGATAACTCATAATCACCATAACTCATTGCCTTTGAATTTGACGCTAATCATACCATAAACTGGCAAAATAATCTTTATACAGACAATAATTGATGCAATACTAAGCAATACAAATTAACCTGCTACAAGTTAAAATTTGATGTTGGCAAACAAAACACTATTATTCTCAACTACAAAAAATGAAGTTATCCTTGTTGCTATTCCATTATGGTAGTCATTAACTATGCAAACCTATTCATTAATATTTTTCCTTACCATTTTCTCGCACTTTCTCGGTAACATAACTAGCAATAGTAATACAGATAATAATCTCTAACCAAAACTGGTCAAAACTAGGTTAATTCACGTTTTGTAATCATTCATTTTAAGAATTTGATTGGGATGACAACACATTATTTAAACCCAAAAATTAAGAAATATTTGTTAAACTCGATGGTAAAAATAGGATTTTTGTTTTCAATAACCTTTTTTATGGCTTTTTAGATTTCTGTTTTTATCACTTTTCATTTAACAATAAAGATGGTTGACAGGTTTGTATTTTTTCGATAATGCGTAAATTTAACCGCTAAAAAATTCAGATAATGATTTGATTTTATTTGTTTTTTCTTTATGTTTTTTAGAGGAGGAAACTGCAAAAAATAAACAAGCTCTCCACCTAATTTATTCGCAAGTGATTGGAATCGTTTTAAGATTAAATCCGGCCTCTTTATATAACTTATATCTTGCCCTTGCAAGTGACTTTAGTCGTTCATCAACTGGCACAAAATCAATAATATCATAATAAACACCAGCAAATTCCGGAAATTGTTCTTGTAAATTAATCAACAACTGGCGAGTGCTACTACTGCGTTTTTCTGGCCAGCAGATTTCAACGGGAGATCCCCCTTTCATGCCTTCGCCAGCTAAATTGTGTGGTACAAAACTGGCGGTATCGAGTTGCCAAAGGTATTCATCTATTCGCTCGGCTTGAGCCTGATCTTGACAAGCAACTAGCACGCGCTGTTTGGCGTGCCAGGCTTTAACTATCTTTTGGCATGCTAGCTTTTCATAAAATAGCATGCCCGATTCGTTGGCTTCTGTTTGGTTTTCAAGTAAATAGAAGATCACTTTTTTCATAAATTCTTAGCTCGTTTTATTGATCTTGTAGATATTGAATCAACATCGCAACTGGGCGACCTGTTGCGCCTTTTTGCCCGCCCGACTTCCATGCAGTGCCGGCAATATCTAAATGTGCCCATTGATATTTTTCGGTAAAGCGTGATAAGAAGCAAGCAGCGGTAATGGTGCCACCATCACGTCCACCTGCGTTGACAATATCAGCACAAGTTGATTTGATTTGTTCTTGGAACTCACTATCAATTGGCAGAGCCCATGCTTTGTCGCCCGATTTGTTGGAAGATGCTATCAATTGAGCAATTAGCTTGTCGTTGTTACCCATTACCCCGGTGTAGTGATGACCCAACGCAACGATACAAGCGCCTGTTAAGGTGGCAATGTCAATAACAGTTTTTGGATTGTAACGTTCAACATAAGTTAACGCATCACACAATACTAAGCGCCCTTCGGCATCGGTGTTAATGACTTCAACCGTGGTGCCTGACATGGTGGTGAGTATGTCACCAGGGCGATAACTGTTGCCGTCGGGCATATTTTCACAACCCGCCATGATGCCAACCACGTTAATAGGTAATTTGAGTTCAGCTACAGCTTGCATAACGCCATAAACGGTCGCCGCGCCACACATGTCGTATTTCATTTCGTCCATGCCAGCAGATGGTTTGATGGATATTCCCCCTGAATCAAACGTTAGCCCTTTGCCGACTAAGACATAGGGTTGGTCTTTTTTATCTTTAGCGCCTTGGTATTCCATCACTGTCATGATTGATTCATTTTGCGATCCACGTCCGACGGCTAAATAGGCATTCATGTTTAATTTTGCCAGTTCGTTTTCGCCAAGGCAGGTAACTTTTAATGATGAGTGTAATTTACCAAGCTGTTTGCCTTGTTCGGCTAAGTATTTTGCATTACAAACATTTGATGGCATATTGGCAATCGTTTTTGTTGTCGCAATGGCATTGGCAATAATTTGACCCTGCAACAAGTTATCAGTTAATGATGATAATGCTTTTTTGTCCTGGGTCAATAATGTAATGTTCGTTAGGCTAGGTACTGGGGTTTTCGTAGTTTTAAATTCATCAAATCGATAAGTTATGTCACTCACAATTTGTGGCAGTTGTTTGGCAACTTCAAGGCTATTTACTTTATTGAACGCAAATAAATCCCAGGTAATATTTTTAATTTTTTTAGCAAGTAACTCTTTTATGACCGCTTGAATAACTTTTGTAGCTTGAATTAAGTCAAAATCTTTGTTTTTGCCACATCCAACAAATAAGATCTTTTGTTTTAAGCTATTACTGTTTGGATATAACAAGGTGGTTTGACCCAGTTCACCACTTATGTCGCCTGATTTGATAAGTTCACTAACTAAGCCATTGGTTGATTTATCGATATCTTTAACAAAATCAGACTGGCTTTTTCCTGAATCAATTGAAATAACTAAACACTCTGTTTTTTGTTTGGTTATAATAGCGCTGTTTTTTATTTGAAATTTCATAATGCTTCTCATTTGTGAATGGGTAGAGATTGTTAATATTCTATCGGTTCATTGTTAGATAGCAACAAAAAGATAACTAAAACCAAACAAATCAGATTATAATAATCTGATTTTGTGCCAACATGTATAGGTAAAATGTGATAATTCGTCGATATTTAGTTAAAGAGACATTGAAAACCCAAGGGGCAATATTGTTTATTTTATTGCTGATTTTCTTTTCTCAAAAATTAATTAGAATTTTGTCGAGTGCGATTGACGGTTCAATCCCCCGTGAATTAATTATGCCGTTGTTAGTTTTGGGCGTGTCGAATATGGCTGATCTTATTTTGCCGTTGAGCCTTTTTCTTGGTGTATTAGTTACCTTTGGGCGCCTTTATTCTGACAGCGAAATGGTGGCAATGCATGCTTGCGGAGTTAAAAAGAATTTGACTTATCAAGTGGTGCTTTTTCTTTGTATTTTAACCTGCATATTAACGGCACTCAATTCGCTTTGGTTTGGTCCTTGGTCTAACGTTAAGCAAGATCAGTTGCTTGCCAATGCTAAGATAAACCCTAGTTTAGCGGGGTTGTTAGCTGGGCAATTTCAACAAACACCTGATGGTAATTCGGTGATTTATATTGGTAATGTGAATAATAATAATTTAGAAAATGTGTTTATTGCTCAAATTAAACCAAAAGCAAATCAACGACCTTCTATTATTATTGCCAATAAAGGTAAGACTGGGCATGATAATGAAGGTAATCAAATCATCACTCTTGAAAATGCCAATCGTTATGAAGGCACTGCGCAATTAAAAGATTTTCGGATTTCAAACTTTCATAATTATTTAGGCATCATTAAACCCAAAGAGTTAAATACCAACGAGGGCTCAGACAAAGTGGATGTTCAGCAGCTGGGGTTATTAGCACTGACCAACATTAATACGCCTAAAGCTAATGCAGAATTTTATTGGCGTGTAACGTTGATTGTTTCGGTGCCATTGATGGCATTTTTAGTTATTCCACTGAGTGTATCTAACCCACGCCAAGGACGCCTTGCACAAGTTTTACCGGCTTTACTACTTTATTTGGTTTACTTTTTGTCGGCCAGTTCCATCAAAGCTAATGCGGGTAAAGGTCGATTAGATCCCGAATTATGGTTCTATATGCTGAATTTAGGATATTTTGTATTGGCGTTAATTTTGAATTGTTGGGATAACCTATTTATGCGTAAACTTCGCTTAAAATATACGGCTTCTTAAGGAGAAAAGCGTGTTTTCGATTTTAGATCGTTATATCGGTAAAACTATTTTAAGCACCATTGGTGTTAGCCTTTTTTTACTTATTAGTTTGTCGGGTATTATCCGTTTTATTGATCAGCTACGAAAAATTAAAGTTGATTATGATGCGTTTTCGGTGGGTATTTATACCCTGTTAATGGTGCCAAAAGATTTAGAAGTGTTCTTTCCTATGGCAGCACTGTTAGGAGCTTTAATTGGTTTGGGCTTGCTGGCATCACGCAGTGAGTTAATTGTAATGGAAACCTCGGGCTTTAGCCGTTTTAAAATTGCGTTTGCGGTGATGAAAACCGCTTTACCACTAGTGTTAATTACCATGGCGATTGGTGAATGGGTTGCGCCGGTTAGTGAACAAACTGCACGCAATATGCGTTCTGAAAAACTTTATGGTAATTCGTTAATGGCCGAACAAGGTAGTCTTTGGGCAAAAGATGGTAAAGATTATGTATTTATTGGACATGTGAATAACGATAATTCAATTTCTAATGTTTATATTTATTCGGTCGATGACAATAAGCTACTATCTATTACCCACGCCGCCTATGGTGTTTATGAAAACGATAGTTGGACTTTGTCGCAAGTCGAAAAAAATGAGCTAACGGTGCCCAATAAAGTAGTGGGTGTCAATATGGTCTCCATCCCTTGGAAAACGAATATTACTCCTGATAAATTAAGTATTGTAGCGTTTGATCCTGACTCGTTGTCGGCTTCGGGACTTTATCAGTATTCACAATATCTCAAAAATTCAGGACAAGATACCAAATATTATGATTTGCTGTTTTGGAAAAAGATTATCAAACCAGTATCCGTTGCGGTGATGATGTTGCTAGCGTTGTCGTTCATCTTTGGTCCGCTACGCAGCGTGTCAATGGGAATTCGGGTGCTGATTGGCATTAGCTTTGGTTTCTTGTTTTATATTGCCGATAATTTGTTTGCTCAAGTGAGTATTGTAATAGGTATTTATCCTATTATTGGATCGCTAATAACCAGTTTTGTATTTTTGTTGATTAGTTATATTCTATTTAAACGAAAGAATTAGACTCGTTAAGGTTTTATTAATCCTATCATCTTAGATGATAGGATTTCTTATTTTGTTACGTTTATTCTGTTCGTGTTTATTTATTCTTTGTCAAATAGCTTTAAATACTGCCCATAGCCTTCATCTTCTAGTTCATCTTTAGGTATAAATCGTAAAGAGGCCGAGTTGATGCAATAGCGCAAGCCTCCTAGGGCTTTTGGACCATCATTAAAAACATGCCCAAGATGAGAATCAGCATTCATGGAGCGTACTTCAGTACGTCGCATACCAAAACTGGTGTCTTTTTTTTCAACGATATTGCCCTTTTCTATCGGTTTAGCAAAACTGGGCCAGCCACATCCTGAATCAAATTTATCTAATGAAGTAAATAACGGTTCACCAGATACAATGTCAACATATAGTCCTTCTTGATGATTGGCGTTAAATTCATTTTCGAACGGCGGTTCTGTCCCATTTTTTTGAGTTACATAATATTGCATAGGTGTTAATATGGATAGAGCTTTTTCTTTCATCGTTTTATTCATAAGCCACCTTCTCGTTATGTTATTTAATGTTGTTTATTTTAATTAATGGTGATTAATTTCGATTTAACATCGATTGCAACACTTTATCTTTAATCCAAAAATAATGATACAAAGCACCAACTATATGTATGATAAGTAAAACTAAAAATAAATATGAACAAACTTGGTGAATTTTATGAAATAATAGATAAGTTTCATTTGGCATATCAATGGCAGGTATAGAGATGATACCAAAAATATTCAGTGATCTGCTGCTCATCAAGTAGCCTGAAAGCGGTACAATAATTAATAAAATGTAAATAAATCCTTGCGTTGCTTTTGATAAAATACGCTGTAGTTTTTGATTCCTTGGCAAAACATCAGGAACGCCTTGTCTTTTAATGACGAAAAACCGCCATATTGTTATTACAAAAATCAGCACACCAAAGGATTTGTGCAATACATAAATAGTAAATATACCACCCAAATATTGTGACAACGTCACTTTAAACATCATCAATAAAAACGTTAATACAACCAGTATTACGGTTAACCAATGGATCCATTTTTGTTTACTACTGTATTGTGGGTAGTTTTGCATTATTAATTCATCCTTTATTTGATTTTTGCCAATGTTGAGCCAAAAAATCAGATCGCCCTGATAATTGGTAATATTGGTTGTAGTGTTGAGGCTGTTTAGTGTAATAATTTTGGTGATAGTCTTCAGCTGGATAAAAAGCCACCGCTGGCTCTATCGCAACACCAATTGGCTTATCAAACTTTCCACTCTCTCGTAACGTTTGTTTAGACGCTAATGCTTGTTTATGTTGATATTCATTGTGATAAAAAATAGCTGGGCGGTAAGAATTTCCACGATCAGCAAATTGCCCCTGAGAATCGGTTGGATCGATTTGTTGCCAAAAGATTTCAAGCAATTTTTTATAGCTGATAAGTTTGGGATCAAACGTAATGAGGACGGCTTCGGTGTGTCCTGTTGTGCCTGAACAGACTTGCTGGTAAGTTGGGTTTGCAACATGACCACCGGTATACCCCGATACAACTTTGATCACCCCTTCATACTGATCAAAGGGTTTTACCATACACCAAAAACAACCGCCTGCAAATGTTGCTTGTTCATATTGCTGCATAATAATCTCCGATTTAATAATGACTTTATTTTTACCTAACATCAGCATTATCATTGAAATGAGTTACCATTAGATAACATCTTACTTGAAAATGTTCAAAAAAACACCATATTATTAATCAACTATTCCAGTTATAAAAAGGATTCCTTTATGGCAAGTGGATGGGCATCTGACGATGCCGTTAATCAACAAATCGAAGGCACAATTGCCGATGCTATCGAAAATGCAAGACGACAACTCAATCACAGTACCACTAGCGCTCATTTTTGTATTGAGTGTGGAGAACCTATTGCCGCAGCCAGAAGAGCGGCATTACCCGGCGTACAATATTGTGTATCTTGCCAACAAGAACTCGATAAGCAATTGGCTAAAGCGACAAGTTTATATAACCGCCGTGGTAGTAAAGATAGCCAACTGCGTTAATCAAAACATAAATCTAATTAATCAATCTAAAAAATGGGTGGATTACTCCACCCTAGAAAAGGGATAATGGTTATTTTTTACCTTCACGAATCGCATCATAAGGATAAATAAGTAACTTATTATCAAACCATTCAGCACAAAAAATATCTTCTATTTTTTCATAACCTTGTTTTGAAATTTCACGTTTAACCCAATCTTCATCTTTTTTGAGTTGATCAAGATTATCATGACTAATGCCGCCATTTTCAATGATAAGCACAGCGATATCTTTATCGCCTTTTTTGATTAGGGTTAAAGAACCATTGAGTTCATACCAAACTTCTTTTAATTCATCAAATGAAGCTATACCTTGTATATTCACTAAAGTTTCAAAATCTCTTACCGGTAAGTTGGCTTTTATAAAATTATCTGTTATTAAATGTCCATTTTTCACTAATTGGATTGGTTCGCCATCTATGGCATCGCGTAGGCGTGAGTTTTTAGATTTGATAAAACGAATTAAAACCAGTAAACCCGCCCAAATAGCGACTAACCCAGCGGATTGCCAAGGCGATACTGTTGGGCTAAGTAATGCGCCCCCAACCAGAGCACCAATTACCATGCTACCAACCTGATCAAGCTGGGACATTGGCGCAATTTGGCTTTTGCCTGACAACTTCACATAAACAAGTAAAATAATTAATGCTAACAAAAATTTTGGTGTCATTTCTAATAAATACATTTCCTTTCTCCAAGTTAAACATTATATGTTGAACTACAATCCCAAATGCAGAATTAAATAGAAACTTCTATATTGAAACAGGTAACAATTTATATAAAAATCGATGTAACTTTTGTTTGATAGATTGAAAATTAATCCATGTTTATTTTTTATGATAAAATCTAAACATGTTTACAATTATTAAGATAAGCTAGTAACTATATTATACTCGAAAATTTGAATAAATTATAAGATTATTATTTTGATTGCAATAACTAATTTCTATTATGTAATGCGATTTTGGCATGATGAAATATTAAGTGATTGTAATGGATAAAATACGATTAATTATTACTTAAAAACTTGCTCGCATTATGCAGGCCATTATTTGCAAATTTTCAAAGTCACAATAGCTAATGCATTGTCTTCCCTCCCTTAGAATACTTACTGTTAAATTAGCAGTACCTTTCATGATAACTTTTGTTTACGTCGAATTATGAATCTAGTTTGATAAAGTTAATTATTTATTTCAATTAAACTATAAGATTAGTCGCTTATTCTCATTTATGAACTTTACTATTAAAAAAACGCAAACCAATAGAGCAGCCACTTGTTTTTCCAGTAAAATTATTAATAATGTACGCAAAGATGACTAAAGCGTTAGAGTCCGATAACACCGGAAACAGTAAGAAGCTAAAATCATAATGAACTTGACTTGTCGTTAACAATATGACTAACGGATTAGCGCCTGCTGGCGGATGCCCACATCGAAATAACTACATTGCAAATGGCACCCCCCACAACCAAGGCGATAACTAATGCTGAGTCACCGAGCAACTTTAAAAATAATAAGCCGATAAGCGCTGATATTAAGTGCCCAAAGATGATATTCCTAGGCTGCGCCAAAGGAGGCTGAGAAACGGCAAATAAAATAACACACAAAGCTTCAAATGGAGCCATGATAAAATAGCTAGCAGAGTATGTTGTCAAATGTAAAAACTATTTGAGTGGCATGAAAAGTGGTCTTGCAAAGAGAATTTTTACCGTTGCTTATTTATGCGAGCAATGGAAGAAATGTATAAAGATTTGCCCTGCATATCGGATATTGTTATCGAACATAATGCATTCATTCGAAAGATTATTTTCTCAAAGCTTGAAGATTATCCTGATAAAGCCTCTTTAACCAATAAGCTAATGGTAATACTTGAAGGAATGCTTAATATTAGTGTGATATACAAAATGGAGCAACGCTTGCATAAGTAAATTCAACAAGAAACTCTTAACCTTGTACTTGATTTACTAAATAACAAGCCGGTCGTTAAGACAGATCAATTAAAAGTAAGTATTGTATTAAAAAGCCAAATAGTTTGAAATAAAAGCGAAGAAGCATAATGAAGTGTGTATGACACATCCAGCAGCACCAGCGCATTGCAGTTAAATATTAAAGTCACAAACAGCAGTTATCTGGCTTTTTTAGTATGTTATTTGTAGGTTCATTACAGTAAATTAAAGAATGACTGTAATAAACCTACACATGAAAAAATAAATGTTGTTATGTACCATTATTACTCCCCCACTACTTTGAGAATAATTGATTTTCTTGAGTTTCAGCTACACGAGATATTAATATTTGATCAAGATCTTTATTCGCCTCTGTGGTAATACGTAAATCAAAATTTTCTTGCAAAATACTCAGCAAATTTTCAGTTAAAAATTCTGGTATAGAAGGACCTACATAAATTCCTTTTATTCCAAGCGATAATAACGTAAGTAAAATAACAATGGCTTTTTGTTCAAACCAAGATAACACCAATGTTAACGGTAACTCATTCACTTCTAGATTAAAAGCTTCAGCTAACGCAAGTGCAAGTTGAATTGCGGAATATGCATCATTGCATTGTCCAATATCCAATAAACGAGGGATACCATTAATATCACCAAAATCATGCATATTAAAACGATACTTACCACATCCTAAAGTCAAAATAACACTATCTTTTGGCACTTGCTTTGCCATTTCTGCATAGTAATGACGTTCACTTTTACTACCATCACAGCCCCCTATTAAAAAGAAGTGTTTAATATTACCTGCTTTAACCTGTTCAACAACGGTTGGAGCAACATTTATTAACGTATTTCGAGCAAAACCAACAGTAATATAGTGTTCAATTTCTGTATAATCAAATCCGGGTAGCTCTAAAGCACAATTAATAACAGGGGTAAAATCATTCGTTTCAATATGAGTTACTCCCGGCCAACCAACCATGCTTCGAGTAAAAATACGAGTGCCATAACCGCGAGTAAAAGGATTAATTATACAATTTGAAGTCATCACAATTGCTCCAGGAAAGTTAGCAAATTCTCTTTGTTGATTTTGCCAAGCACTACCGTAATTACCAACTAAATGTGGATACTTCTTCAATTCGGGATAAGCGTGAGCAGGCAGCATTTCACCATGGGTATATACATTGATGCCTTTTCCTTGAGTTTGTTCTAAAATCAAACTTAAATCATGAAAATCATGTCCAGAAACTAAAATACATTTGCCTGCAATTGGCTTGGTATTAACCTTTGTGGGTACAGGATGACCAAACGAATTCGTTTCACCTGAATCAAGCATCGCCATAACTTTATAATTCAAATGCCCAATTTGCATTGACAATTCAAATAACTGATCAATGTCGGTCGGATTATCACCTAATACGTTCATAAAATGATGATATTCACCATATATTTCATCGTTAAATTGCCCTAATACAGCCGCATGTTCCATATATGCTGCAGCTCCTTTTAAACCATATAAAGCTAATAAGCGTAGTCCAATAATATCATCCCCTACTTGCCCTTGCTCTCGATTTAACATGACATAAGGTGCAAATTCTAAAAGTCCTTTCTTTGTGTTTGGATAGTTAAGTTTTGCGACAAAAGTTAAAGGAGGTATAACTTCATTAGCTTTATTCGCAGCTTTTTTAGCTTTTTGTTCCAATTGTTGACTCATTTTTTGTGCTCGATCAAGATAATCTAGCATTCTATCTGCATCAAAATTGACATTGGTTAAGGTGGAAAAAAAAGTTTGAAATGACCACCTATCTATTTCACTGTCTATAATTTGATATTTCCGGCAAACAGATGCCCAGAATGAAACTCTTTGTAAACTAGCAACTAAAACATCTTGCAGATCAGAAACCTCAGCTGTTTTACCACACATACCTTTTACATAACTACAACCTTTTTTATTTGATTTTGTTATTGTTTGCTCACATTGAATACAAAACATAATATCTCCCTGATTTTATCTCCTTATATAACCCTATATATAAAATACATGTTTAATAAAAAAATAAAATGAAAACATTAAATTTTGTTGATGTAACTATTCCCTAAAATAGCACAGCGTCTATTTTGAGATAGTAATACCTTTTTAACTTTGTTGCATTGCATTTCAATACGACTCATTTGTAAACAATAACCGCAGCTATTAGAGAAAATTAACGCATATTTAGATAAAAATACGTCAGGAAGGTTATTGATTTTATTTGATTTTTAATTATATTAAAATCAATTAGTTATATAGGATTGCTATTTTATTATGTTAGCTTAACCGCCTATGCGGCGGTAAACAAGAAGCGGGTATACTATAAAACTTGTTTGGCAAAAGACAAATATGATTTTTATTTTCAAAAGCCTTTTTTATCAGTAATATTTAATTCTTTGTTTTTATTTATTTGATAAAAAAAGAGTTAGATGAATTTTTAATTTTTTGATAATAAATAAATTTTATTGTTAAAAAGCCTTCAGGTAATATATTGATTTTATTTGACTTTAACTTAACCATAACCCTTTGCTACGCCGTATTTTCCTCACTATAAAAATATCCTTTGTTGCCTACATTCAATAATAAAATTACAATAATTTTCTTTTAACCACTTATGGTAAAAAACATGATCACTTACCACAATGCTACATTAGAAGATTTACCTTTTATTGTCGATGTTTATAATTCAACGATTGCTGGGCGCCAAGCGACTGCCGATACGGAGCCTGTTTCTGTTGAAAGTCGATTAGAATGGTTTTACCTGCATAACCCTAAAAATCTTCCGATTTGGTTGATAAAATATCAAGATCAGCCTTGTGGTTGGATTAGCTTATCTTCGTTTTATGGTCGCCCTGCTTTTTATAAAACCGTTGAGATTAGCTTATACCTTCATCAAGATTTTCGAGGTAAAAAAATTGGTCAATTTATGGTAGATAAAATTGAACAATTTGCCAAGCAGGCGGGAATTGAGGCAATTTTTAGCTATGTATTTGGGCATAACTTACCTAGTGTTAATTTATTTAAAAAAATGCAGTATCAACAATGGGGGCTTCTTCCAAAGGTCGCTGAACTGGATAATGTTCAGCGTGATTTGCTGATATTGGGCAAACGATTAGATTCATAAACCGCTTTCAATAAAGTTTCACTATCCTAAAGGATTTTTAATGAGTACCTTAAATGATATTAAATATTACGCAAGTCAATCTAAAATCACCTCGACTTTAGTGGTGATAAATATCCTTTGCTTTTTTGTCTTTCGATTACTTGATAGTCGTGGTTTTTCGATACTTTATGAAAATGATTTTTTGATTGATTGGGGTGCCGATGTTGCAGGACTGACCTTTTCTGGCCAATATTGGCGTATGTTTACCAATTTATTTATGCATGCTAGTTTTACCCATTTAGCTATGAATATGCTGGCGTTATGGAGTATTGGACCAATTTTAGAACAGCGTATACCGCACATGGCTTTTATTGGTATTTATCTTTTTTCAGGACTAGTGGGGAGCTTATCAAGTGATATTGCCACCATTAATCAAAATGTGATCAGCTGTGGTGCTTCGGGGGCTATTTTAGGCATTATTACCGCCTTACTAGCTTATTGCTTGGTGTTTAGAAGCAATATACAAGAAATGCCGATCAAAGCGATGCTGGTCAGTTTAGTCTTAACAGCTGGGCTAGGGATATTACCTTCAATCAATAATATGGCGCATATTGGGGGGGCTTGTGCTGGTTTTGTGCTTGGTGGACTGATTTCGTTGTGTCTTAAAACGTTTAAATATCCAAATAAGTTAATCTTATTTATTATTAGTTTACTATTTGTTATTACCGCATTAGGGTTATATATAGGGTATATGCATTATGCCCTACCCAATGGGTATTACCTTTACTATAAATGATAAAAAAGCGCTGATGATAAACAATCAAACAGCGCCTTTTTATGCGTGCTTAATGCTAAAAACTATTTAAAATTCGAGCGGGTTCGATCTTACAAGCTCGTTTAGCTGGATAATAGCTCGCAATTAAGCTAAGTAACATGGAAGTTATAAACACTACCAACACATCAAATAGATGAATTTCGGAAGGTAAAAAATCGATAAAATAGATATTACTATTTAAGATTTTATGCCCCATTAATGACTCAACAATCCCCATAATATTCGACAGTTGCCAAGACAAGACTACCCCTAAAATTACCCCGATTAAGCTGCCAATTAATCCCGAAATCACCCCATACCAAATAAAAATATGTTTGATTAGTTGGTGGGTTGCACCTAAGGTTTTTAATATAGCAATATCACGTTGTTTGTCTTTTACGGCAATAACTAGCGTTGACACAATATTAAAACAAGCCACGCCAATAACCACAATCATAGCTAGATACATAATTTGCCTGATCATTTGAATATCGCGATACATAAAGCCAAAGGTCTGTTCCCAACTATTAAATAACAGGTTTTCGTCAAGCTCTAATGCGGCTTTACCCATAAGGTTATTGGCTTGATAAACATCTTTCACATTTACCATAATACCTGTAACGCTATCGCCCATATTCAATAGTTTTTGTGCATCGGTCAACGGAATCAACGCCACATTGTTACTTAAGCTACCGCTTAATTCTAAAATACCGACCACTTGCAAACGGACTCTTTTGGGTGGTTTGAGTTGGTTTGGACCGCTCGAAACAGGAATTAATAACGAAACCCATCCCCCTTCGTTCACCGACAAGTTTTTGGCAAGTCCTGCACCAATAATGATTTGTTGACTATCGGGTTTAAAATCTTGCCATTTATTATTCAGCACATAATTGGGTAGTGCACTGATTTGCTTTTCTTGTTCGGGGTCAAGGCCTTGTACTTGGACTGCACCAAGTTTGCTACCATTTTCAATTAATCCGGTAAAATTAACAAATGGTAAGGCTGACACAATATTGTTATCGGTTTTAAGCTCTTGTTGCACATGGCGCCAATTAGCTAAATTGCCATATTCTGGATATAATTGACCATGTGGTACGACCGATAAAACACGATGATGTAGCTCCCGTTCAAAGCCATTCATAGCACTTAAACCAATAATTAAGGCTGCGATACCAATAGCAATACTGAGTGTTGAAATAATCGAAATTAACGACACCATACCACTTTTGCGACGCCCTTTTCGAAACTTGATGGCAGTAATTAAAGACAAATTCATATTCATTATCCATTAATTGTTATCTGATGATGCACTATCGAAAAGTTGCCCATCTCTCATTACCCATTGTTTATCAAGTTTCTTGGCTAATTCAAGATCATGCGTTACAACCAAAAACGCTGTGCCGTGTTCACGGTTTAATTTAATTAGCAGTTCAAAAATGGAGTCAGCTGTTGATTTATCAAGATTACCCGTTGGCTCATCAGCCATTACTAAAGCAGGGTTATTAATTAATGCACGCCCTATTGCTACTCGTTGACGTTCCCCCCCCGAAAGTTCAGAAGGTCGATGATTGGCGCGTTTGACTAAGTTAACCGAATCTAGCATTGCCATAGCCCGTTTTTTAGCTTCATGTGGCAAAACGCCACCAATTAACAGTGGCATTGCGATATTTTCAAGCGCCGTAAAATCAGGTAATAAATGATGAAATTGATAAACGAAACCGATTTCTTGATTGCGTAGACGTGCCTTTTCTTGTTCGGATAATTGATTTAGCTGATGAGATTTAAAAATAATTTCGCCTGAGGTTGGTTTATCAAGTCCACCGAGTAAATGCAATAAGGTACTTTTACCTGAACCGGAACTTCCAATAATGGCAAGTAAAGATTTTGAATCAATATCAAACGAGACATTTTTTAACACCTCGGTCACCATTTTGCCTTCGTTATAGGTTTTATAAAGATTTTTTGCGCTTAGCAATATTTGTGAATTATTCATAACGTAAAGCCTCGGCAGGTTGAATATTGGCTGCACGATAGGCAGGATAAAGAGTTGAAATTAACGATAACATAAGTAATCCGGTAATAATTAAAATAACTTGCGATGGTTCGACCAGTGACGGTAGCAAAATACCCGCTAAAGATAAACCTAATACTTGCATGATTTCGTTTAAGTTAATAGCAAGTAGCAGCCCTAAAATACTACCTAACAACGTACCAATTATCCCGGAACTTGCGCCTTGAATAATAAAAATTAACATAATTTTAAAACGAGACAAACCTTGTGTTTTTAAAATAGCGACTTCGCCTTGTTTTTCCATTACTAACAAACTTAACGAGGTAATAATATTAAAAGCTGCCACAATCACAATCAAGCTAATGAGTAACCCCATGACATTTTTTTCCATTTTAATGGCTTGAAATAATTCACCACGTTTGGCTCGCCAATCGTTAAACACTAGGCCTTCTGGTAATGGCATATCCGTTACCGACGCGATATCTAACGGGTTGTCTAAAAACAGACGCCAACTGCTAATCATATTGGCAGGATAACGTAATAGATTTCTAGCATCAGATTGATTGATATAAATAAGCGATTGATTAATATCATGGTTAACACTAAACAGTCCAACAATGTTAAATAAACGCTGCGAAGGAATACGCCCAACTGGGGTGATTTGACTTGCGCTGGTCACCAATAAGCGAATTTTGTCACCCACAGTTACGCCCAATTGATTGGCTAATGTTTGTCCAATAATGACATTATACTGCCCCGCTTGTAGATCCCATGCCGATCCGCTATAGATATAATCATTGATAGGATCATAATCTTCTGGGTTAATCCCCATCAACGTACTTACGGTAATACTTTGTTCACTCTGCAATACCACATCGCTAGTGACTAAAGGTGTAATACGATTAACACCTTTAATCTTTTCAAATGACGAGCTAGGATTAGCACTTGGATCAAGTTTTCCTTGAATAGAGGTGATTTGTGCTTGGGGAAAGAATCTTAAAATACTGTTTTGCATCTGGTCTTCTAATCCATTCATCACAGATAACACAACAATTAGACCAATAGAACCCAGCATAATGCCAATCATTGACAACCATGACACAAAGCGACCAAATCCATCCGTTTTTTGCCCGTATACATAACGCAAACCGATATAAAATACTAATGGACGAAATATTTTTGACATAAACGTATATATTACCTAAAACTTTTAGACAAAGTTTTGCTAGTTAAATGCAAGGTGCTTATCATACAGGATTAAACAGTTATAGAAAACAACCACGTACTTACGTTATAATCTGGCGATAATTTTTCAACGATATCAACAAATTCATCATGCCTAAAACAATTAATATTTCAAACATAATTCCCCAAAAGCCAGGTGAAGTAAAACAAATTGGGCAGCTTGTTGGCTCATCCTTATCACAATTTTGTGCCCAAGCAATAGATGCACATGAAGGTTTAGTTGTGATTGTGACCGATGATATGCAACAAACCTCGCGTATTCACGAAGAACTTAAACAATTTTCACCATTTCCTTCTATTATCTTTCCTGATTGGGAAACATTGCCTTATGATAGCTTCTCGCCCCATCAAGATATCGTATCAGAACGCCTGTCTTGTCTTTATCATCTTGGACATTTAACCAAAGGAGCATTAATTTTACCCATTAATACCTTAATGCAAAAAGTTTGCCCACAAAACTATTTGGGTGGGCACGTGTTTATGATGAAAAAAGGCTTACAAATTAGTCGTGAACATTTACGCCTTCAACTTGAAAATGCTGGCTATCGCTCAGTCAGTCAAGTAATGGAACATGGCGAATATGCTACTCGTGGTGCTTTGTTTGACATCTATCCGATGGGCAGTGATAAGCCCTATCGTATCGATTTTTTTGATGATGAAATCGACAGCATTCGCACTTTTGATGTCGAAACTCAGCGCACCTTTGATGAAATCGCTGAAATACAATTGCTACCAGCACATGAGTTTCCTTTTGATAAAACGGCAATCGAACTGTTTCGTAGTCAATGGCGAGAACAATTTGAGGTCAGATTAGATGCAGAAAGTATCTATCAGCAAGTGAGCAAAAATATTTTGCCAACGGGTATTGAATATTGGCAAGCACTGTTTTTTAACGAACCATTAACACCGCTATTTTCTTATTTTTTAGCTAATACCTTAATTATTAATACCGTTAATATTGAGCAATATGCTAACAAATACTGGCAAGACATTACCCAGCGTTATGAAAGCCGCAAAGTTGATCCTATGCGACCATTGCTTGCACCTAGTGTTATTTGGTCTAAAACTGACGAAATTTTTGCCAATTTTAAATGCTACCCAAGAATGGTTGTATCACATGTGGCAACGGCAGAATCAAGTAAAAACCTTAACTTACTTTATGCCGAGCTACCTAATATTGCTATTGAGATCCAACAAAAAGATCCTTACTTGCAATTTCAAAAATTTGTTGACGATTTTTCAGGAAAAATCATCTTTTCAGTTGAATCAGAAGGACGCAAAGAAGCATTACAAGAAATTCTTGGACGCATTCGTATTCATCCAACCACCATCAATCAGCTTGATGAGCTCAAAAATTCTGATAGCCGATTTTATTTAATCGTTGGTGCTAGCGAGCAAGGTTTTATTAATCAGCAAGATAATTTTGCGTTTATTACCGAAAATGAGTTATTAGGGCGGCGGATTATTCGTCGTAGAAAAGAAAGTAAACAAGCCATTAATACCGATTCACTTATTCGAAGTTTAGCTGAACTCACACCTGGTAAACCCGTTGTTCATTTAGAACATGGTGTCGGTCGCTATGCAGGGCTCACCACATTAGAAACAGGCGGCATTACGGCAGAATATCTCATTTTGTTATATGCTAATGAGACCAAACTTTATGTGCCAGTTTCGTCATTAAACTTAATAAGTCGTTACTCTGGTGGCGATGAAGAAAACGCCCCACTAAATAAACTAGGCTCTGATGCTTGGAGTAAAGCTCGGCAAAAAGCAGCCGAAAAAGTGCGCGATGTCGCAGCGGAATTACTCGATATTTATGCCGAACGTGAAAGCAAACCCGGATTTCAATTTCAACAAGACCGAGAGCAATATGAACTATTTTGCCAAGGATTTCCTTATCAAGAAACCAGCGATCAACAAAATGCCATTGGAGCAGTCATTGGCGACATGTGCGCACCTTATGCCATGGACAGATTAGTCTGTGGCGATGTGGGGTTTGGTAAAACCGAAGTTGCCATTCGTGCTGCATTTTTAGCCGTGATTAATCACAAACAAACCGCTGTCTTAGTGCCAACAACTCTACTTGCTGAACAACATTACGAAAGCTTTTGCGATCGTTTCGCCAATTGGCCTATCCGTATAGAAAGCCTGTCTCGCTTCAAAACCGCCAAACAACAAAAAGCCATTATAGAAGCCCTTGGCGAAGGCAAAATTGATATTGTGATTGGTACGCATAAATTACTACAAGAAGATATCAAATGGAAAGATTTAGGTTTACTAATTGTTGATGAAGAACACCGCTTTGGCGTTCGTCAAAAAGAACGCATTAAAGCAATGCGAGCAAATATCGATATTTTAACGCTAACAGCAACCCCAATTCCACGAACGCTAAACATGGCGATGAGTGGTATGCGAGATCTTTCGATTATCGCAACGCCACCTGCTCGCCGGCTGGCGGTAAAAACCTTTGTTCGAGAATATGATGATCTTGTGATTAGAGAAGCCATTTTACGTGAAATTTTACGTGGTGGTCAGATTTATTATTTACACAATGACATCTCTGATATCGAAAAAGTCAGCGAAAAACTGGCAGAACTGGTGCCCGAAGCACGCATTACCATTGGACATGGGCAAATGCATGAACGCGACTTAGAACGTGTGATGAATGACTTTCATCATCAACGCTTTAACATACTTGTTTGTACTACCATTGTTGAAACCGGTATCGACATCCCTAACGCCAATACTATTATTATTGATCGTGCCGATAAATTCGGTTTAGCTCAGTTGCATCAACTCAGGGGACGAGTTGGGCGTTCTTACCATCAAGCCTATGCTTATTTATTAACGCCACACCCTAAATTACTCACTAAAGATGCTAAAAAGCGCTTAGAAGCTATTGCCTCGCTTGAAGATTTAGGCGCAGGTTTTGCGCTAGCCACACACGACCTTGAAATTCGGGGGGCAGGCGAGCTATTAGGTAGCGATCAAAGTGGGCAAATTGAAACTATTGGCTTTAACCTTTATATTGAACTGCTGGATGAAGCCGTTAAATCACTAAAAGAGGGTAAAGAGCCAACCCTAGAATCATTACTCAATAATCAGCAAACTGAAATTGAGTTACGTTTGCCAATACTGATTCCTGATGATTTTATTCCCGATGTTAATACACGCTTATCGCTATATAAACGCATTGCGAGTATCAATGATCTTGCCGAACTCACCGACATTCAAGTCGAAATGCGTGATCGTTTTGGTCAATTGCCCGATGCTGTGCTGTTTTTATTAGAAACCACCAAAATCCGTTATCATGCAAGTCAATTAGGCATTACCAAAATCGAATTTGGCGAGAAAGGTGGTTATATTGAATTTGGTAGCAATAATAAGGTATCAGTCGATTATTTAATTGAAATGATTCAAAAAGAGCCAAAAAATTATCGCCTAGAAAGCTCAAATCGATTAAAATTACAAAAATCAGAATTACAGCGAATCGATCGTATTGAATATATTAAAAATTTGTTGTCTGATTTTGCAAATCATCAAGAATGATAATTTAAAATATAATTAATAAGAGAATTATAATGAAAAAAACCACACTTGCTATAGGAATCGTTGCTGTATTAGGTATTGCCTACGTAGGTACGTCATGGTACACCGGTAACATGCTCGAAAATCATATCGACCACCAATTAACACAAATCACAAACAAAGTTAACCAGAGTCAAGACGATTTCACGTTTTCTGTTACCCAAAGTCATTATCAAAAAGGTATCTTTTCAACTAAATTACATTTAACCGTTACAGCGTCACCTCAAAATGCAACAGGTGAAGATACTCAACCAAAAACTTTTTTTGATGATGATGTCACCATTCATCATGGTCCCTTCCCTATTGCGGCACTAGCTAAAGGAACCTTTGTTCCACAAATGGCTTGGTTAGAATATGAAATGACCGAACAAGCCAATCCACAACTTTGGAAACTAGCCGGTAATCAGCCTTTTATTACTGGACATGTAGGTGTAAGTTATGGAGAATATCTCACAGTTAAACTAGCAAGCAAAGCGATTAATGTCACTCAAGATGAATTCCCATCAATTGATGGTGGATTTGAACTTGGAAAAGGCGATTATACCATTAAGAGCAACTCTAATGGCTCTGACATTTCAACTAATATAAAAATCGATAAACTTTCATTAACCTATCCTATTTCGTTTAAATCAAAACCCGTTTCACTGGTTATTAATAAATTTGTGATGAACCAAACAAATGTCTTAAATAACACCACCAACACTGTCGATGGTTCGTTTTCAAGTAGTGTTGATTCGATTATTTATGGTCAACAAAATCTAGGTAATGGATCATTAGATATTAACTTTAAAGGGCTTGATAAACACCTGTTTAGCAATCAATTGGGAATGGGCGAATCTGGCTCAGAGGATGCCGATAAAAAGCACAATATCCAACTCTCGTTAAATAAATTCAATTGGCACACTCCTGCTGGCGATATTAATGCGAACCTAATGTTTGATCTATCTGATGTTGATAGTGTAGCTATTGATGAAGCAGATTACGACAAAATCAACACACTTAAATTAAAGCTTGAAGCGCCATTTGACGTATTAGCTCATTTATCTGCGCAAATTGAAAACCCTAACGCTAACGATGTAACGCCAGAACAAGTTGCTAAAGCAAATCAAAACTTACAATTTATGTCGGCATTAATGATAAGTAACTCTCAATTTTTGACTACAAGCAATGGTGAAACTAAAGGTATCTATTCTGATGTTAGCCTAACTAAAGATAGTGATGAAGTTAGCGTAAATGGCAAAACAGTAACCAAAGAAGAATTCTTTGATCACTTATAACTAGCCAATTAATTTCTCAAACTAACCCATTCCGCCACTAATGCTGGCGGTATTTTATCTTTTATAACTAGAACAAAAAAGCACACTTATGAATACAAATTCATCATCCACATCGGAAAACCAATTTAAACGAACTATGCAAACCCGCCATTTAATTATGCTATCGCTGGGTGGCGTTATTGGTACCGGTCTATTTTTTAATACAGGATATATTATCGCCACTGCAGGCGCAATGGGTGCTATTATTGCTTATTTAATTGGTGCACTAGTCGTTTATTTAGTGATGTTGTGCCTTGGTGAGTTGGCAGTTGCTATGCCAGAAACCGGCGCGTTTCACTCCTATGCTTCGCGCTTTATTAGCCCAGGTACTGGTTATACCGTTGCTTGGCTGTATTGGTTAACTTGGACAGTAGCACTCGGTTCAAGTCTAACCGCAGCTGGCTTATGTATGCAGTATTGGTTCCCTTCTGTTTCGGTCTGGGTTTGGTGTTTAATCTTTTGTATCGTGATTTTTGCGTTAAACATCGTGACCGCACAATTTTTTGCCGAAAGTGAATTTTGGTTTTCAATCATTAAAGTGATCACTATTATCATCTTTATTATTGCCGGTGCCACTGCTATCTTTGGCTTTGTTCCAATGAAAAACGACATGCCAGCGCCCTTTTTACATAATATTACCGATAATGGTTGGTTTCCGAATGGCATCACCCCAATTATTATGACCATGGTTTCCGTCAATTTTGCTTTTTCAGGTACAGAGCTAATCGGCATTGCGGCAGGCGAAACCCATAATCCTGAAAAATCGATCCCACTGGCGATAAAAACAACTATTTTAAGATTGATTATATTTTTTATTGGAACAATTTTTGTGTTAGCAGCGCTACTGCCTATGGATCAAGCTGGCGTTATTACCAGCCCATTTGTGATGGTATTTGAAAATATCGGCATTCCATACGCAGCCGATATATTTAATTTTGTCATTTTAACGGCTATTTTATCAGCTGCCAATTCAGGGCTTTATGCCGCTGGGCGTATGTTGTGGTCGCTGTCTAATCAAGGTACATTACCAAAGTGCTTTGCTAAATTAACCCATAAAGGCATTCCAACCACCGCTATTGCAGTGAGTATGCTTGGCGGCTTATTAGCATTATTTTCAAGTGTGATAGCGCCCGATACCGTGTTTGTAGCATTAACCGCTATTTCTGGCTTTGCCGTGGTGGCAGTTTGGTTAAGTATTTGTGCTTCGCATTACTTTTTTAGAAAGCAACTATCTGCAACTGAGCAAAAAGCACTAAAATATAAAGCGCCATTTTATCCGTTTGTACCTATTTTAGGTTTTATTTTATGCTTGATCGCCTGCATTGGCTTAGCATTCGATCCTGAACAACGCATTGCGCTTTATTGTGGCGTTCCTTTTGTGATTATCTGCTTTATTGCCCACCACTTTACCCAAGCCTATCAAAAGCGAGTAGTGAAAAAATGATAAGTAACCATCCTATTAGCGCACTGTTAAAACAAAAAAAATACATCATTATTGATGGCGCACTGGCTAGCGAACTACAACATCGTGGATGCGATCTTAATGATAGTTTATGGTCAGCAAAAGTGTTAATCGAAAAGCCTGAACTAATCCGCCAAGTCCATTATGACTATTTCAAAGCTGGTGCTGATTGTGCTATCACAGCTAGCTATCAAGCCTCACCATTAGGGTTTAAAAAAAAGGGAATTACGTTTGAAGAATCTATCAAACTAATTAAAACCAGCGTTGAACTTGCACAGCAAGCTAAGCTGCAATATTTGAATGAAACAAACCGAAATAAAACATTACTAATTGCCGGTTCAGTCGGTCCTTATGGGGCATATCTTGCCAATGGTTCAGAATATACCGGTGACTATCAACTTACCGAATCTGAATTTATTGTCTTTCATCGTGATCGTATTCAAGCCTTGATTGATGCTAAGGTTGATATCCTTGCTTGCGAAACTCTACCTTCATTTGCTGAAATCAAAGCGTTAGTTAAATTGATTCAACAGTTTCCTACAATCAACGCTTGGTTTTCGTTAACATTAAAAGATGCCCAGCACCTTAGCGATGGATCGCCGTTATCACAAGTTATCGATTATTTAAATAATATCGAGCAAATTGTGAGCATAGGTATTAACTGTATTGCGTTAGAAAGCGTGACACCAGCGTTAGAAGTACTAAATAAACTCACCTCCAAACCATTAATTGTTTATCCAAATTCAGGTGAACAATACAATCCAATCACTAAACAGTGGCACAAAAATCATCAACATAATTGCACTTTCAGCAATCAACTGCCAACTTGGGTTAAATTAGGCGCAAAATTAATTGGCGGCTGCTGCCAAACAACGCCGAATGATATTGAAGAAATTGTGAGGTTATTAAAAAGCTAATTGTATGAAACTATTTCAAATGAAATGCTTAATGTAGACAATGGTAACTTTTAGATTTAGCGACTAAATAAAAGCAAACAGTAATACATATTAATAACCCGCCTAGCGGATAAAAAAGAGATATTTCTTAAAAAAACTGAATGTTTTTTGTCAAGAAATTTCAGGTAATACCTATGTTTTAGTATAAAACAACATAATAAATTCAATAGCAAGAGAGCAAGCTATTTGTTGTTTAGGTCATATTCTGTAAAGATGGGCGAAAATGAAAATCCTATAGGTATACGAAACACCCTTGATTAATGTTTATTAATGCGTATTGATACGGTTTATCCCTATGTGCATAGGGAACACACCTCTTCTGCAGTGAGGTTTTCGTCAATAAGCGGTATCCCTATGTGCATAGGGAACACTCCATCTGCGTGTTTAACGGCTTCTTCAATGGCGGTTTATCCCTATGTGCATAGGGAACACATTTTTCACCCAAGGTGATAATTATTTCGTTACGGTTTATCCCTATGTGTATAGGGAACACTAAATGTCCACTTAATGATAACCGAGAGTTTACGGTTTATCCCTATGTGTATAGGGAACACCGATTTAGTAATTGCGTTAATGCTGGTTGATACGGTTTATCCCTATGTGTATAGGGAACACCTATTTACTCCTTGCGTAGCTAATTAAAGTATACGGTTTATCCCTATGTGTATAGGGAACACTTAACCATCTCTAACTCAGTTCCGGAGTTGACCGGTTTATCCCTATGTGTATAGGGAACACGTTTCCGCATTAAACCCTCAAGCCATTAATAACGGTTTATCCCTATGTGTATAGGGAACACGTATGTTTTTGTGTGCTCTATTGAAGTAAGATCGGTTTATCCCTATGTGTATAGGGAACACATACATTTGAACGAATAGCTGATGATTATGCGCGGTTTATCCCTATGTGTATAGGGAACACTAGAGCTAGTAAGATTTTTTCTTTCATTAAGTCGGTTTATCCCTATGTGTATAGGGAACACTACCTCTATTATTGAGTTTGTGGTGCCACAACCGGTTTATCCCTATGTGTATAGGGAACACAAATTTTCTATCGATATAGGCATCCATTAAGACGGTTTATCCCTATGTGTATAGGGAACACAAACAAAACAGCTGAGCTATTGAATTGTAGCCCGGTTTATCCCTATGTGTATAGGGAACACTCCAATTATAACACATTGTTTTATTATTAAAATATTTAACACCAAATTTCCACCAACTTTTTCAATGATTTTAATAATAACAATGATTTTATAATGCATTGTTTTTATTAAAGTAATATTAGAATAAAATAGAGGGAATATTAGGATTTTTCATTCTACCAATTAATCTTTAAATTTCATATAGTTATAGCACAGTCAGCAATAAAACTGAGCTTTTCTTTATTAAAAAAGACGGAATTTCT
>NZ_LZGR01000007.1:0-2672 GCF_001690255.1 Gilliamella sp. App2-1 | reverse complement strand
TTCTTAAAATATGAGGAATTATATTAAAAGTATACAGCTGAAAAAATAATATTTATTATTATTTATGATTGCACTCGTATTTTTTATCTACCTAATAAATCGTTTTTGGATTAGTTTATGCGATTTAACTTTAGAAGTTTCAATAACCTGTTCATTGCGACAATTTTTATTAATAGCTAGCCTTAACTATATTGTAAAGCAATACTTAGCATTCGCAAATTTCCACTGTACCATTTTGGGGTTGATTACACTGCAATAAACTTCTCCTAAAATGAAAAAACTGACTCATTTAAAAATCATTTAACTGAGCCAGACAAGCAGCATTAATCAATAATTACACGACCATGCAATGGTTGAATTGGACGATTGTTATTGTGATGCATGATTGAGTGGAATTTTTCGATTTGTTCAGTAGACACATTACTTTCTTGCTCTAGTACAATCCATATAACACCTTCAGTACAAGGCGGAGTAGTCAGTGAGCCGCTAAAGCGATAAAAATTTAACCTGTTTGGCAATAATGCCTTAATATCAACTGACTGGTTTAATACTGCTGTGCTTCCTGCTTCTGTCGGAATTTGCTGCCAAGCTTTAGCTAGTTCGAGGTTAGGTTTCCCTTTTTTAAACATAAGCCCAACAACCGCTAAATCACCATTTTTGCTTTTATAAACAAAATGAGCTGCCATAGGAAAGTGTTTGCCATTGATTTCATTCTCACTTGGGGTGTGAAAATGGAATTGTTGTAGGGTAAAAACTTCGTTATCAATTTCTAGCGTATTACCTTCATCAACATTCACTTGGACTGTATGACCATTATTAATGATTTCTTGTTTACCTGGTTTGAAAACCAGTTTAAGTTTATCATGATGTGTTTTTAATGCATGTTCAATATTGATAGGTGATTGATTTTTTCCATTTTCACATGTTGAAAATTCTGGTGAAAGCTTTCCCCAATTTTCGGGTTTAGCTTCGCCTTCATAATCCCAATGCGGAACAGGCTCTGCTGCAACGCAAGATAAGCTAGTTACCATTAGTACCGCAATTATTACATTAAGTTTCATATTAAATTTCATATTAATTTTACACTACAATGTTGGTTATGGGGAGGTAGATTATACACCTCGACTTTTCATTTTTATAGATAAAAAAGCACGAATTAGTTAATTTTTTCCAAAAAATTCATGATTAATTAAAAATCTAATAGTAACAAACTAAACAAGAAAATATTCTGATCTGTACGTACAGTATTTTTAAATAGTCATAAAAATGTATATCAAAACGAGATCTGTATTGTTGTAGTATTAATAAATCAATTAAAAAGGACTAGAGTACTTTTATAGTATAGCCCTTTTTAATTTAATCAATTGATTAGAAGTTATAACGAATACCAGCTAATAAATCAATTGAGCTTAACTTGGCACTGGTATTAGTTCGGTAATATTCATTATGTTTTTTAATAGTTATTTTACCTGCATCTACATAGCGAGCCATAAAATCAAAATCTAGATTATTATTGACTTTATAAGCTACACCGGCTGCAACATTCCATGCAAATTTAGTTTTAGTTTTTGATAAAGAACGTTCGTAGTCAACACCATCAACAGAAACATTATATTGCTCTCTATAACTATTTTCTAATTTAGTGAATGCCATACCTATTCCAACACCAACAAATGGAGTAATTGATGAGTCTATATCAATATCTGAATAACCATTTAACATGAGTGTATTCATACGTGATTTAACTTTTTGAGTAGTACGAAGATGATAATCCTCATATGTACTGTATCTATTTTCTTTTTTCTCTGTATTACCTCGTAGTGTAAAAGATAGCTCCACTCTTACTGGAATATCATCGTCATGGAAGCTATAACCTAAATTTAAAGCACTTGCTAATTTAGTTTTATGCATCGAATCAAAGATATCATCGTTCAAGACAATACCCCGTTTATGATACATATTGTCCTTAAGACTGCTTGCCTTCAGCATCGCAGCACCTAATTGTCCACCTAGATAAAATCCACTTGTTTCAGCATAAGCAAAACTTGAGAAACACGCAAAAGTTGTTAGTGCGATTAATGTTTTTTTCATTTTCATTTCCTTAATTATTTTTAGTTATAATTTATAATGCGAGGCGTAATTTTCCGCGTCAATTTTGTACTAGCGCTAACGATGGAGTAATTGCAATTTTATTTACTACTGCAAACACAACTAGAATTTTTCTAGCATATTATCAATACAATATCAACAACTTTAGCACAACTCAACCAAATATAAAACGAACTTCATTCAACAAATTCACTCTAAAATTAACTTTGAAATCCTTACCATATTATTATAGGAATGTAGTCAAAAACATACTTAATGTATAAATAAACAGCATAGGGCTATTTATTCAAAATAAGTTACATGTAAAAAATAGAAATTGAACAAAAAATACGATGAATTTTGATGTCGCCAATGAAATGGACGATTAAATAAATAGAGGGGAGTTTTAAGTTGGCTAAAAAAATAATGGAAAAGTAAGACATTTTCAACCTAAAACTAGTCAAAATAGTATTACTGATTTTACAATACCATATAAATGATTTACATTATGCTAGTCATTAATTGATTATTTAGAAACAAACTTTACTATATATTGTTTTCTATATTCATTGTCATTATATAAA
>NZ_LZGR01000006.1:0-62315 GCF_001690255.1 Gilliamella sp. App2-1 | reverse complement strand
CACCGCATTTTTTGGTGGTGACGACATTATCACACCAATATAACTATCAGGAGAACGATTAGCGAGTTCGATTTCATCTTCTTTTTCCAGTATTGCGATTTGTCTGTTGAATGAATCTTCAATCGAAGTTCGGTACTGCTCCATTAACTGTAAAATTACCCGCTTTTTAAACATTACTGGTTGATAATAATTAAATTGATTTTTCAATAACGGGTTGATCGTTTGGATCATGTTTTCTGCTCGTTGTTCATAGATTTTCGTTGCTTTATCTAAATCGTCAAAACCATCGATTAATTCTTCTGCTAAATTCACTTCTTCTGCGGTTAATGGTATTTCGTTAATCATATGCAGGTGCGATACCCGTTGCGAGTTGAGCTCTTCGGCGATACCGAAGGTGTCTTCTAATACGACCCCGCAAGAAATAGCCCTGTCACCTTTGTATAATCGGTTAACATGACTGGCAAATCGGTGTTTTTGCTCTGCAAAACTTTTAAATGGATGGGCCGATTTAAAATGCGCCAGACCTTGCTCTCCAAAACGAAACTCGAGCACTTTGCTTTTATCATTATCATCATGTTCATGACTATAACCAAAAATATCTTTAAACGGCACCGCTCGGTTACCGGTTGCCTCAGACGGTGAGTCTTTGAGTTTTTGTATATCAATTTTGGTAAAACGCGATAACACTTGGCTATCTTGTTCTTTGAGATAATCGTCGAGGGTCTTTTTGGGCCAAGGTTGTGAAGAATAAGCCACCCACGCTTGCGTAAAGCGCTTATCATCAAGATGAATAAACGAGGCTGGAATGGTGTGACAGGCATCTTTACACGCCTTTGATAATGGTCTTGGCTGGGTATGGGGCAGTTCGTGGGCGTCTTTTAAACGTAGTGCCCCATCAATGCATTCATATGCGTCAATTATTCGGCTCTCAATATCATCACCTTGTTGTTGCATCACATAGACATAACCGTTACGCAAAGTGCGAAATACATAGTCATAATATTCTAAGGGAGCTTCTGGCATGCGATGTTTAAAATCTAACGTTTTAGCATAATTTGCCAGTTCTTGATAAGTGCGGTTAACCTGTTTAATTTTATTGAATTTTGTTTTTATCACGGCTTGACGCAATAAAAAGACCGGTAATCCTGTTCGCTCACAGGCAGGGCAACGACCGGCGGCTTCGTTTTTATATTGTATCGCGATGTTGGCTATTTTTTGCATCTTACGCTCTTTAATGCTTGTCTTATTTGTTATTCATTAATAGAAAGTGATGGGCTTTCAAGGTTAATATGGGCGTCAATAACCTGTTTTGACAATGTGCTCGGCACTTTTTGCGCTTTGGCAATTTGTTCAAGCACGTTAGGATGCTGAGTAAAAGCAGTTTGGTACCTTAAGCCATTTAATCCCCAAAATAAGATATCGGTAGCCTCAGTTAAACCTAATTGATACGCTTGCTCAACCAGTTGCGTTGAGTGCAAAATGACTTGGTTATGGAATGGCAAATTTTTTTGCTCATCAAATTGCGTTCGATTATTTGCCCATGCCTTAACAAGGGTTCGAATCATTCTCAGTTTTTTTAAGCGCTGACAATACTGAGTACTCCAACGGTCTGGCGTTTCCAGTTCACTATCGGCCGTGAAACGAATAAACTGCCCAGCCTGAATGGACGGATAATAATAGTTTTCAATTTGAGCAAATTGCGATTTTAGCCATGCGGTGTCTTGGTCGGTAGCTACTTCGTGAAAAAATTGCATGCGAAACGGTTCAAAGAAAGGATAATAAGGCTGTTGCAATATTTTAGCGATGTTATTACCTATAGTTATCAGCTGTTTTGCCAATATCGCCGGTTTAAGGGGGCTAACAATATAAGCGCAAATATAACGCTTTGACCAAAAACATTCGATTTCAGCCTGTTTACCAATTTCATCCAGGATGGGACTGTCTAAAAACTCATGGGGCTCTGCCAGTTTAATCAGTGTCGGGCATATGCTTGGATCATAATCTAAATCGGTACGTAATACCTGAGTGAGTTTCTGTTCACCAAATAGTTTGTCTTCACCAAATTGATTCACTAATGAGTCGTGTGATAATGGGTTTATTGAATTAAGTGCCACTAAATTATCGACTAGTAAATAGCGATAGTTGTTAAAGTTATTTTGATTATTTAATTCAGTAATCATTTTCAATCCGTTTCTGCGCAGCGTTTTACATTCAGTTCACTTGATGTTAATTGAATGGTTCTGGTTTGGCTCGCCGGTCCCATCTTTTGCTGTACATTACATTTAAGATAGATATTATCCTGTGTACCCAGTTCAATGCCTTCACTGCTGATTTTGATATAAGAGCCACCACAAATGAGGGTAATGTTATCTTTGGCGGTAATGGTCACCTTGCCATCCACACTATCCACTTTGATATCTTGCTTGGCAGCCATGTTGAGGTTGGCATTTTGGGCTTGCAGGTCAATATCACCTTGGTTGGCAAACAGTTTCATGCCTGATTTTTGGGCAAATAAGCCAATAGCCTCGCCCGATGAAACAGTGACGTTGTTTAAAGCGTTAATATCAGTTTGATGTTCGCTGGTTAAGGTGAGGCTGTTAGCTGTTGTCAGTTGGATGTTTTCAGGGCTGGTTAAGGCAATGCCTTCTTGCGCATAGGCCAGTAGGCCACTTTGGGTTAGCTGAGTTAAGTTGGCTTTAAGTTGGTCTTGGCTGTCGGTATCTGCGCTGTGCGCCTCGGACTGGGTAGCGGCATTTTGTAGGGCTTTGGCAATGGATAAGGCATTTTCAATTTGGCTTATTGCCGCTTGCATATCGAGCTGTTTACCTTGCGCTTTGGGCTGGGTTTGCGTGGTTAGGTATAAGCCTTTGTTGGCGGCAATTGCGCCCCATTCATCAGTGCGCAGTTCAAAGCCTTCACCGCGGGGTTGTTTTTTTTCGTTAACTAAGTGACCGATATTAAGTTGGGTTTTGCCGTATTCGGTAGCCAGTTTAATATGCTCTTGCCCGCGTTTATCATCCATGCGCAGTTTGTTATTAGCCGGCGTGCGAATCACATTGCGGTGTTTGTTAATGGTGGTAACATGGTCGGGGTGAGCACTGTCATGCATCGCATGAGCGATATACGGCCTATCGGGATTGCCCTGCATAAAGGCGATGGCTACTTCAGTGCCGTCAATTAACGGGAAGTGAAAGCCATAGGTGTTACCCGCATACGGTTTGGCTAAGCGTACCCATAAGCTTTCCGTGCCATTTTTCCACTCTTTTAAATCAAAGTTAAATTTAACCCGATAGCGCCCTTGCGGGTCAATATAGCCATAGGTGTCATGATTAGGACTGGTGACACGGGCAGGTAAAGTGCCACTGACTTGTGGCCAGCGTATAGGCGCAGGGCGATAGGGTTTTAAGGCTTGATAGGGAATAGCGGTAAAGGTGAGTGCATAGGCATCAGTGCGGTTACCTTGCCCCTGTACCGTTAAAATGATGATACCGTCATTAATATCTGCTAGCGAGCTGCCGTTGAGGTTAATCCATTGACCGGGGGCAAGGTGATAGCGGTTACTCTTACCTTTGAGGATAATTTTCTGGCTAATCGCCTGTTCATGGCGAATACGGGCATACCATTGACCGCTTTCAATCTGATTTTCGTCATGCGTATTATTCTCATTAGGGTTATTGCCGTTATCACGATTATCATCACCACGAGTGTGTGGATTTTTCTGTCCGTTGCTATCTAAGCCTTGATAGTGCTCGGCATAGCGGTAGTCGCTGCCATAGGTGGTGAGGTCTTTGGGTTGGGTGTTAACTTCCCCCTGTAAATCAGCGAGGGCATCACGGTAGTGATAGTCTTGTACCTTGACTGAGGAGACCACCACTTCACTATGCAAGGTGATATCCCACACACTTTCAACGCCACTATCCGCCATGCCACTGGGCGGTTTATCGTCGATATCATCCACCTGCGCATAGCCTTGCTCATAATCACTTAGCACCATCACATCACAGTGGTGCTCAGCATGCGTTTCAAAGCGAAACCAGATACCGACATCAGCCAATAAGCGTTGAATAAATTCAAGGTCACTCTCTTGCCACTGCGTGATAAACTCCCGCTCAGGATAGCTCTCTTTTAACTCTAGACGGTAATCAATGCCCGTTAAACCATGACTGCGCAGCACTTCTTCAACTACACTCACCACGCTTTGCTGTTGAAATATGGCACTATGTTGCCCCACAGCCAGCCGTGCTAAACACGAGGATAACACCACCTGATAATGGGCTTCCTCTTTATTGACGGATAACTGACTAAACTCGGTAATCACCCCATGTAAGGTGCGCTTATCATTCACCGACGGTAAGTCACTTAACGATGAGATTGTTGACATTAAGCTTTGATGCGGTTGTTGGATAACAGGATTAAAAGAGAATGTGGCTTTTTGATTAAGCACGGAATCAATAGCTAACGCTTTGTCAGCGCTGGTAAACGTCATCACATAACGCCAAGGCTGATTTAACTGCTCATCACTCTCAACATGTAAAACCGACAACGGCGAGCGCAGCCCTTCAACGGTTAAACTATAGCGATTATGGCTGACGCCCCCTAAACCCGTCACTAAGCCGTCAACCCATCCTTCACCTAATTGACCGATTAAGTGATTATGCTCTCTCGCCATACTGTTTTCCCTTATATTTTTTTATTTAACCTTGCCGTTATTTATATTAGTTTTTATTTTTCATTACTTATTTTATCTTTTACTGCTTGTTTTTTGCTGTTCTCTTTTTTTCCTCTTTTTGATGTCTTTTGGGTGGTTGTTTTTGCAACTTTTGTTGTTTCTATTAATTTAGTTTCCGTTATAGCCTTTTTAGCTTTTGTTTGCGTAACCTTATTTTGATTTGTTGCCCACTCAAGTACAATGCCGTCTTTTTCGTTAAAGTCGAGTTGTAACGTTAATGTTTGATTGTTGTGATTGTTAACCCGTTGTAATAGCTGGTTAGATATCACAGGTAAGATTTGTTGATTTAAAATACTATCAATATTACGTGCACCTGTATCTGGCAATAAACACGCAGAGACTAAGGTATCGTAAAATTTTTCACCCACATTAAACACAATTTTGTAGTGTTTTTGTAATCGGCTTGCGACTTTATTTAATTTCATTTCAACAATTTTGCGCAGTGCAACATCGTTTAAAGGTTTATAAATGACTGTTTGAAAACGCGCTAATAATGCTGGTTGAAAGTGTTCGCGTATAATAGGGCGCAATAATTCTTGCTGTGTTGCAATATCAACATTTGGCATTTCATCAAATAATGCCATTAATTCATCGCTGCCTAGGTTAGAAGTCATTAATATTAAGGTATTACGAAAATCAATTTCACGTCCTTCACCATCCCGCATAAAACCACGATCGAATACTTGGTAAAATAGATTCAATACATCACGATGTGCTTTTTCGACTTCATCCAATAAAACAACGCTATATGGACGTTTACGGACAGCTTCTGTCAATATACCACCCTGACCATAACCCACATATCCAGGTGGTGAACCTTTGAGTTGTGATACGGTATGGGCTTCTTGATACTCTGACATATTAATGGTGATAAGTGATTGTTCACCACCAAAGAGTGTATCAGCTAAAGCTAATGCTGTTTCGGTTTTACCTACACCAGATGGTCCAACTAATAAAAAAACACCCATTGGTGCATCTTCCGATGTCAGCCCTGTTTTTGCAGCACGAATCCGTTTTGCTATTTCAAATAATGCATTATCTTGACCTACTACACGCTGATGCAAAACATCTTCAAGCATTAGTAAATGGCTTTGCTCATCTTTTAATAAACTTTCTAGTGGTACACCTGTCCAATCAGAAATAACTGACGAAACGGTACGACTATCAACATCTAACGAGAGTAAAGGCGTACTGCCTTGTAGTGCAATGAGTTGTTGTTGTGTTTCTACCAATTGTTTTCGTATTTTTTTATCCGTTTTTAAAGTCAATTGTTTGCGTAGCTCAACCAATTTTTCAACAAGTTCTTTTTCTTTTTCAAATTGTGTTTGTTGGATGGTGAGTTTATTTTGTAATTCATTAAGTTGCAGATCGATTTCAGTTATACGATCGGGTAATAAATTTTCACCAAGCGCTAAATCTGCTTGTATAGCTTCTTTTTCTATCAAGAGTGCGCCGATTTTGGCTTCAAGTTGAGTAATTATATCAGGAATAGTGTCAAGCCCCATTCGTACGCGTGCAGATGCAGTGTCTAATAGATCAACCGCTTTGTCTGGAAGCTGGCGTCCACTGATATAACGTCGAGAGAGCGATACAGCTGTTTTGACCGCTTCATCTAATATATGAACCCCATGGTGTTTGGCATAACGTGATTTTAATCCACGTAGCATAAGGCAGGCTCTTTCATCATCGGGTTCATCAACTTTAACAATCTGAAAACGGCGCTCTAGCGCAGCATCTTTTTCAAAATATTGTTTATACTCAGACCATGTTGTAGCTGCAATAGTTCGTAGTTCTCCTCTAGCTAGAGCAGGTTTTAATAAATTTGCTGCATCTGCTCCACCAGCGGAATTTCCAGCACCAATAATAGTGTGTGCCTCATCAATAAAAAGTAGTATTGGAGTCGATGATTGTTGAACAGCCTCAATCACATTTTTTAATCTTTGTTCAAATTCACCTTTGACGCCAGCACCCGCCTGTAGTAAACCAAGATCAAGCGTTAATATACTGACATTTTTTAGGTTTTTAGGTACGTTTCCTTCTGCAATACGCAGTGCCATTCCTTCAACTAATGCAGATTTACCTACACCGGGTTCACCCACTAAGATTGGATTGTTTTTACGGCGGCGAGATAAAATATCAATCATCTGCCTTATTTCATTATCACGACCAAACACAGGATCAATTTTCCCTGTTTTCGCTTTTTCGGTAATATCTTCAGTAAATCGACTAAGGGCTGCTTGATAATATTTTTGCTGCACGGCTTGTTGTTGGTTATTTTCAGTATTAGCTGTTTGCGAATCCTGGTTAGTATCAATTTTTAAATGTTCTGTATTATCGATATCATTATTTGAATGATAGCGGTACTGATTTATTGGGTTTTCGTCCGAAATTTTATCTAATTTGGTACGCATTTTTTGTAATGAAACAACGGATAAACTAAGCAGTTGCCACGCATCTTGTGCTTTTAAGCAATGAGGCATTTCTTGTAAGACTTGCAAAATATGTATCGAACGAATAACTTCTTCATGATCTTCAAGTGAGGCCTTGAGCCATGCTGACTGTAATACCGCAATCAATAATGACGATAAACTTGGTTTTGTATTAATCGTATGTGGTAATGTGTCTAAATAATTTAACAACCCTTGCCAAACTTTATCCATATCTAACTGATAATGCCTTGCAATAAATGTAATATCACCTGATCCTTGCTCTAATAATTTTAATAACCAATGTTCAAGTGTAATTTCGCTATGTGCTCTCGTTTGGCATAATTCAGCTGCCGCTTCAAGTGCTTTTGCACAATATGGATTAAGTCGCCTTAATAAAACAGAAGGATCGGCAATCATTACTATTCCTTTAATTATGTTATTGTTTATCAAAATATGTTGATTCTGTTATAACAACAGAATCAACAAAAATCACATTAGCCTCTACTTTCTACCCAGCTATCTGAATGGATGATGTTGCCATCTTTATAAGTCCAAGTGATTTTTTCATAACGTAATTCAATACGCTCTAAATGATTGTATTGTTCTTTTGTTGGATCCTTAACGTTGTGCATTTCAGGTTTAACAGAAACGACTTTTACGCCATCCATTAATGTATTGAAATATTCAACTTCTTGTCCTGCATCATTAATTTTGTACCATTTGATTTCAACAGACTTTAGGTTTTGACCTGTAGTTACTGCTTTGTAAAGGTAAGGTGATGAGGCATCAACTTCTTTAACAAATTCAAGTGCTTTGTGAACACGTGTTCCTGTTAATTTACCTGTATTACCATCTGTTGGAATGTAGACTTTGTGATCAAACTCAACCACTTCAACACTACCTTCACGCCCTACTACTGTCACAGAACCTTTAATTTCTGCACCACCATCGTCTTTTAAAAACATGTACGCTGGAACTGCCATTATTTCTACTCCTTTTTTGTTTTTGTTTAAAATATTTAGTTTTCATTTGCCAAAATACAATTTGACATTTGAGGAACTAAACTAATTTCTACTCGTCGGTTTTTTGCACGATCCTCTAAGGTATCGTTGCTAACTAACGGTTTTTTTGCTCCATACCCTTGTATAGCAAAACAGGTTTCAGGGATGTCACTGGTTTTTATAATCCAGTTACGTACCGCTGTTGCACGATCAAGTGATAATTGAATATTTTTATCTTTATCGCCCGTTGAGTCGGTATGCCCTGCAATTAAAATAAGCCACCCTGTGTTGTGATTAGCATTTATCTGTTTTTTCATCTCAACTAAAGCGTTAATTAACACCTTGGTTGAATCTGATTTTAAGCTTGATTGACCACTTTCAAATAATGCTAAACTATCTAAACGAATCACAGGTGGGGGTTCTTTTGTGATAATTTCTTTTTCTTTGATAATAATTTTTTCTGGTTCTGGTGGTTTAGCCACATAATCACTCATAGACATATTTAATGGCTCAAGTAATTGTTGCCCGTGATAAAGCCCCATTCCAAAACGAACAGGTTCTCCTTGAGCTAAATATTCATTTAACATTGATCTATCTTCTTTGAGTTGTTCTAATGCTTGTCGCTTTTCTTCATAACTGTCCATCGATATCAAACGATAATGTTGAATATCATTTTGTATTTTTTCGGAAAGTTTAATATTGTTCCCAAACGATGCGCCCAAACATCCTATAATAAATAAAGATGTGATCGTGATTAAGCCACAAATCATCAAGCAAATAGGTGAAAAAGGGTAAGCTATTGGCATAAATTTAATTAAGGCATCTGGCGGGCTTACGTTATCTTCGATTTTATGATTATTGGGAAGAGATAAAGTCGTGATACTTTCCCATCTTTTTTGTATGATATTGTCGTTCACAATAGATTGATTTATGGGATAAATCGCCATTGCTGTCGGTTCACATTTTGCAATAGGTTGTTTTGTGTCAACTAATGTCGTTAATATGACAGTTTCAATCCAAGATTGTGTTTCGTTTAAAAATGGTATTAATCGTAATCGTCTTTCTCTTTCGTGAGTGGGTATTTTTATATCATTAACCCAACTATCTAGTGGTGATAAATAGCTATCAAGTAAGAATAATTTGTGATCGACTAATTGAAACCAATGAACAGGTAATGAATTTTGTTCATCATAAATCAAATTATTTAGACCAATATGCGTCGATATGTATACAGGTAGTTGATATTTTGCAATTCGACATGTGTCTACCCATGATTGACGAAATGCTTGCAATTTAGCAATGAATATTCCTTGTTTGTCCTCAAGTTCAGGTACTAATGCAAGAAATATTCCAACTCGCCCTGTCATATCTGGCCATTTTGCGGTTAATGAATCATAAACGATAGGTAAGTGAGAATACTCATCAATATAGATCCAAATAGCTTCGGATGATACAACAATATTCGATTCCGCTAGTGATAAATCTTCGGGAAAAAAGTCTTTTGCTGCACTGCCTACGACCAATAAAATAGGTAAACGATAACGTTGTTTTGCAGGTAATAAATCAAGTTTTTGGGTTAAAAATTCTATATTTGTTGTTGATGATGCAAGCATTCGTCGATAGTTTTTCATCCGCCATAGTAATCCACCCGCAACAACTAAGACTAAAAAAGCACCTATAATCTTCCAACCAATGGTTATTGGTAAAAAAACAAATAGTAATAATAGACTTAATATGACAGCATAAATAATTTGGATTCGTTTAGGGTAATCGCTCATAAATTTCCCTTAACCTACAATTTTTTTAATCAACATATCAAGTCGATAATCTAATACAAAGTAAAGAACAATAACTGAGAGAACTGATAATACCGTGCAAGATAACAACAACGTTTTGCGACCTAAATAACGATAAGTCTTAGTTTGTTCAATAATAGGATGAGATTGTTCTGGTTCATATTCTCGTACAGCTTCACGCAGTGCTAAAACCAAATGTTCTCGCTCCATCTGAGGTTTATCAAGGTAACATCCTTGAAAGCCAAGCCCTAGCACTCTGTCAAAGCAACTTAATACAATTGGATCTTTTTTATCCGCTTTTAAGCGTGTACGAATTTTTTCAAATAAATGATAACCCGCATTATGTGTATTAAAAAAGATCACTTGTAGTGGTGCACCCAACCATTCATCATAGTCTTGGTTTTTGGGGTTATCCCGATGGCAGAGTAATACTGTTTCATCTAATAATGCGCATAATGCATAGCTAATATCATCAATCACATCTTGGCTATATTGTGCGTTATATAATGTATCACGGACAGCCGTCACTTGTTGTTTACAAAGTTCATATAATTTATGCCCTGATGGAATATCTGCTTTCACTTTTAGTTGTACAACAACCAATATCGAATCTCGTAATAATTCATCAATGACTATTGTTTTTGGTTCTATACTCATAATCTTGACCCTATGATCGCAAAACCGCGAAAAGTTCTAATGAAATATCTGGCATTGCTCGTGGTACATAAAATTCACAACATCGCGTGAGCAACATATTTTTGGCAGCATCATGTGATAGATCCAGTGCAAAATATTGGTTTTCTAAACGTATCGGTATTGCCGCAGGAACATGGCTAAGTGCTTTTATTGGGATCCCTGATAACGCTGAATGTATAATTTGCCTTACATCATCTGGCGCACCTGCTTTACATAATATTGGAAATTGTGATTGTAATTGGTGACCCGGCATACTTGAACGTACAGAAAGATAAAAGTCTGCATCTTCGACAAGACGAGAGTCATTTAAGCGACCAGTCCATAATGTGTCTTTGTCATGAACCAAATCAATTTTAATCACACGAGATGGTAAACTTTCTTCTAACAAGTTGCGCACTAACCCAAATAATGGCGGAAAAACTTCATTAAGGTTGGTATGTT
This sequence comes from Gilliamella sp. App2-1, assembly GCF_001690255.1. Classification (NCBI taxonomy): domain Bacteria; kingdom Pseudomonadati; phylum Pseudomonadota; class Gammaproteobacteria; order Orbales; family Orbaceae; genus Gilliamella; species Gilliamella sp. App2-1. Next base: position 51,223 of record NZ_LZGR01000006.1, on the reverse strand, counting down.
GATAAGCGGGAATGTTATCTACGTCATTTGTTAATGAAAATGTTAACAATGCACCCGTTAATGCCGTTAATGTTTGATAAAGGTTTTCAGGATGAATAGTTGGATTATCACGTAAAAACTTGAGTTGAGGCTCAAATGTGTTTAGTGCATTTAAAAGCCAAAATAGAGATACATCGGCTATCGCAAATTCAGCCATTTGATCATTACGTTCATGTCGCATTCCCATTAAACGCTGACGTTTAGCCTGCATTTGAATACATAAGAGCTCCAACTCTTTGATTAATGATCCACTTTGAGTAAATAAATTAATGAGGGGTGGAAGATAATCAAGATCAAGAACAAAACGACCATTTAGATCACGTTTAAGACATGCAATTGGGCATGTTAAATAATCACTATGATCTTCAAAATCAAATAAAAAAGTTAGTGCATAACGTTCAACAGCGATCGTCTCAGCATTTTGTCCAAACAAATCTGTTACATCTACCCATTCTTGCCTATAACGAAGCGGTCTTTCAATTTGTTGATTGTCTTGTAAACAATTACCCCCATTGGCCTGTAGCAATGGAATACCAACAAATACGGTAACGTCTTCACGTTCAGGTGGAATGTCTGTATTTAGTGTTCTAGCTTTTGGTAACGTATCTGCAGTGTCAGTGTTAATTAATACTCCATCACGAAAGCGAATACTAATTGATTCTGCCTGTAAGCGATCTATTGCCAATGCTTGTGTATCAATAACTAACTTTTCAATACCCCAAGGATTAGCTACTGCCATAGCAGCTAATTTTTGAGAGGAAAATTGTTGCCATAAAGCTTGTTGTTGAAATTGTTGAGGCGTCAGAAAGACGCCTTCATTCCATAAAGGACGAAAAATTTTCATGAATCCTACTCCCAGATTTTTTTGATATTAAGCTTTAGCTTTTGGCATCTGTGATACCATCGATAAATTAATATCCATTCCTTCAATCTGGAAATGTGGGATTAAAAATGTTTTAACACGGAAAAATCCTGGATTATCTTCAATATCTTCAACGATTACTTTTGCTTCTCGTAATGGGTGAGATGCTTGAACTTCATCACTTGGATCGGTCATTTCAGTGACAAGATTGCTGATCCATTTATTTAACTCAAGCTCAAGTACTCTACGATCTTTTGTTGTTCCAATATTTTCCCGTTGAATCACTTTTAAATAATGAGCGATACGTGATAGCAAGAAGATATATGGTAAACGAGAATTAATACGGCTATTTGCAGTCGCTTCTTTTGTATCATATAACGCTGGTTTTTGTGCTGAATTTGCAGAAAAGAAACAAGCGTAATCTCTATTTTTATAAAAAGAGAGGGGGATAAAACCTAAATTAGCAAATTCAAATTCACGTGTTTCAGGAATAAGAACTTCCGTTGGGATCTTGACTTGATTACCTGTACCTAAATCGTAGAGATGAATAGGTAAATCTTCGACTAGACCTCCAGCTTGAGGACCTCGAATTTGTACACACCAACCATTACGAATAAAACTTTGTACCATATTAGCGGCAAAAGCATATGAAGCATTTGCCCATAAATAACGGCTATGTTCAATGCCTTTAACATCTTCAATGTAGTTAAAACTACGAACGGGGACTGTATCTGGACCATAAGGTAAACGTGCTAATACTCTTGGTAATGTTAATCCAACATAACGTGAATCATCAGTTTCACGGAAACTATTCCATTTAGTATACTCCGCACGATCAAAGTAATTACCAATATCTTTGATTGCCGCGACTTCTTCCATCGTCTCTTTACCAAAGAATTTTGGACCAACTGAACTGACAAATGGCATATGTGCCGCTGCTGCTACTTTTGAAACATTACGTAACAAAGCAATATCTTGAGGACTACGATCGAATTCATAATTTGAAATAGTCACTCCGATTGGCTCTCCACCTGGCGTATCATATTCTTGAATATAAGTGTGTCGGTAAAAACCTGTTTGACTAATCTCTGGTGCGTCTTCAAAATCTTGGCGAAGCTCTTCTTTTGAAGCGTCTAATAACTCAATTTTTACATTACGTCGAAAATCTGTACGATCGACTAGAAATTTTAAACCTCGCCACGTTGCTTCAATTTCTTGAAAAGTTTCGTTATGCATAATTGCATCTAATTGTCGACTTAGTTTTTGGTCGATTTGGCTAATATGGTAATCCAATAAATGTTTATCTAGCTTTTCAACTTTTTGAGATGAGCTTTGAATCAACTTGAGCAAAATATCAACAGCCATCGTAACCCGTTCATCTTGTGAGGCCTCAAATAAGACTTCATTGTCTTCGTATTTATCTATCTCTCCTGTTTTTTGAATCGGGTTTAAATTTATTTTATTAAATAAAGATTGATAAACACTGCCATTATCTTCTAAAACAGTTTTATTTGCATTTTTTTGTTCTTTTTGTTCGCTCATCGCTTTTTCCTTATTGCTTATCAATAACGATATAATTTATTTCGAAAGTAACTGAGGTAATTTGTTAAAAACACTTATTTGGTGTTTTCAGTCACAATTGATTCTAATTCAGCTCGGAGCTCATCAGATAATTGTTCATCTTTTACTATTTTCTCTAGTTCGTAACGAAATGTAGCGTTATCTAGTAAGTTAGATTTCAAATCTCTTAATAGATTACGCATAGCAAGCAAAGAACGAAGTTGGGGAATGTTTCTTGCGACTTGTTCTGGTTTAAAATCATTCATTGATTCAAAAGCGAGATCTACACTAATATCACTACCATCATCAGCAATAGTATTCGGTACACTAATTTTGGCTGTAGGTCTGAATTCTTTTAATACAGCATCAAAATTATTTTTATTGATGGATACTTTTTCTTTTTCTGAAAGAGGACGTTTATCTTTGCCACGACCATAATCACCAATAGATAAAATTTTTAATGGTAATTCAACTTTCTTTTGAGCCCCACCAGTATGAAGATCTAGTTGAATATTGACACGAGCAGGGGGAACTTCGTTTTGATAACTATTTGACATATTCTATTCCTTATATAACCGATTATTATATGTAATCTAAAAAGATAAACATTTTAGCATAATAAATTACTTTATTTTTTCAAAAATTACAATAAAATTCAAAATATTATAAGCACTTAAAAAATAAGACATTATTACTTTAGATATCCAGTTTATTGGTTCTAGTGAAAGTTGCCCTCGTCAAATCACTGCTCATCATAAATGTGTTTATGGTATTTAATGCTATATGGAGTTAACGTCTGAAGTAGTTGAATTATTGACTGCCCTCGAAAAAAGAGCTTAAACAAGCAGCAAATTACCGCTTTGTTAATACGCTTGATAAGCCTCACTATCATGATTACACTGTAATGAATCAAAAATTTTTGCTTTTCTCAACAAGTTGAGCGAGCACTATCAGTCATCTTTAGAAAAATAACCGATTATATATATTGTAGGTAAGGAAATGGAAAAATATGAAGGATATGATTGTCGATAAACCGATAAAACGTAGTAAATTAAGGCTAAAATTAGGCAAAGAATATTTTATCTTAAAACGAAAATTGGATTGGTGGCGACATCATAACGCATATAGTACTGTCGACATAAATAATAATACCTGTTGTTATTCACACAAAAAACATCAGTCTGTTTTACTAAGACCTCTAAAAGATGTTGATATGTATTTGCAATATAATAAAATCACCAATCTTAGATTAGCCATTGAAAAACTTAATGGTTCAATCATTAAGCCCAATCAACGTTTTTCGATCTGGCAAAAAGTAGGGCGTCCATCCAAAAAACGAGGATTTTTAGAAGGGCTATCATTACATAATGGACAGATAGGCAAAGATATTGGTGGTGGATTATGTCAATTAGGTAATTTAATTTATTGGATTGTGTTACATTCTGATCTCACCATTATTGAGCGTTGGCGTCATAGTTTTGATGTTTTTCCTGATATCAATCGTACAATTCCTTTTGCTTGTGGCGCGACCTTGTCTTATAACTATGTAGATTTACAAGTACTCAATAAAACCACTACCTCTTACCGACTTAATCTTTGGCTTGATGAACAATATTTACACGGTGAATTACTTGCAGATACTCCTTTAAGTCATCATTATGAAATTCTAGAAACCGATCATCGTATTGAACAACAATGGTGGGGAGGCTATACCAGACATAATAAAATATGGCAACGCAAAACATATTTAATTGATAACCATGTTGAAGAAAAGCTCATCAGCGAAAATCACGCAATTATGATGTATTCCCCATTCATAGCAAATAATAAAAGCTAATTAGAAAAATAATAATCAGCCTAATAACAGATAGTCACTAACTATCTAAGCGATAGTTTGAGGGCTATACTAATAGCCCGTATACTCATAAATTAAAGTAATTGATAATACCTAATATATGAAAGGAGCAAATTTCATGGCTTATACTTTACCTCCCTTACCTTACGCTTATGACGCATTAGAACCTTATATCGATTCTGAAACGATGCATCTTCATCACGATAAACATCATCAAACCTATGTGAATAATGCCAATGCCATTTTTGAAACTTTGCCAGCTGAATTAAAAGAATTTAGCCCTAGTGATTTATTAAAAAATTTAGATAAAGTGCCTGCCGATAAACTTACAGGCATTAAAAATAACGTGGGTGGACATGTTAATCACACGCTTTTTTGGGAACTATTAAAAGTCGGTACCGAACTTAAAGGTGAACTTAAAGAAGCCATCGAAAAAGATTTTGGTTCAGTTGATGCATTTAAAGAAAAATTTGCAGCGGCGGCGGCAACGCGATTTGGCTCTGGTTGGGCATGGTTAGTATTAAAAAATGGTAAACTTGAAGTAGTTTCAACAGCTAACCAAGATTCTCCTATAATGGGGGATAAATTTGCTGGTGTTTCTGGTACACCTATCCTAACACTTGATGTTTGGGAACATGCTTATTATTTGAAATATCAAAATCGTCGTGTTGATTATATCGGTGCCTTTTGGAATGTGGTTAACTGGGATAAAGTTGCTGAGCTATATTCTGAAGCAAAAAAATAATTCTGTTGTACTCATTATTTTCAACTTAAAAGATGGGGCTTTATGCGCCATCTTTGCTTTTCTCTCAATACTTTGGTCATCAAGTTCAAATCAAAAATGATAATTGGCAATTGCTAAATTATGCCCAAATCCGCTACAATGAACGCTTGTAAAAAATCATAAAACTGAGCAAACCAATTTAAATCATGTTTGAAATTAATCCTGTTAAATCAAAGATAGCAGAACTTACCGAACGCACGGTTGTGATTCGGGGGTATCTTTGACTATGATGTAAAAAAAGAACGGCTCGAAGAAGTCAATGCTGAATTAGAGCAATCCGAAGTTTGGGCCGATCCCGAAAAAGCGCAAGCGTTAGGTAAAGAGCGCGTTGCACTAGATGAAATCATCAATACTATCAATTCTTTAACGCAAGGTCTTGACGATGTTGAAGGCTTACTTGAACTGGCTATTGAAGCGGAAGATCAAGAGACTTTCGATGAAGCAAACAGCGAACTTGATCAACTAGAAAAAAAACTGGCCGGCCTTGAATTTCGGCGTATGTTTTCAGGCAATTACGATAGCGCAGATTGTTATTTGGATATCCAATCTGGATCAGGAGGCACTGAAGCACAAGATTGGGCTGAAATGTTACTGAGAATGTATTTGCGTTGGGCTGAGTCAAAGGGGTTTGCGACCGAAGTGATAGAAGTCTCTGACGGGGATGTTGCGGGTATTAAATCGGCAACGATTAAAGTATCGGGCGATTATGCTTACGGTTGGTTACGTACAGAAACAGGTGTACATCGCTTGGTTCGTAAAAGTCCATTTGACTCAGGTAATCGACGCCACACCTCATTTTCTTCAGTTTTTGTTTATCCTGAAATTGATGATGATATCGATATCGATATTAATCCAGCTGATCTTCGTATTGATGTCTACCGTGCATCGGGTGCCGGTGGGCAGCATGTCAATAAAACCGAGTCTGCGGTACGAATTACCCATATCCCAACCGGCATAGTAACCCAATGTCAAAATAACCGTTCTCAACACAGCAATAAAGATCAGGCAATGAAGCAGTTAAAAGCAAAACTTTATGAGCTTGAAATGCAGAAAAAAAATGCCGAAAAACAACAAATGGAAGAAAACAAATCTGACATCGGTTGGGGTAGTCAAATTCGCTCTTACGTGCTCGATGATTCACGTATTAAAGATTTACGCACTGGCGTTGAAACACGTAATACACAGGCCGTATTAGATGGCAATTTAGATCAATTTATTGAAGAAAGCTTGAAAGCAGGTTTATAAACCGCTTGGTTATGAATAGAAGGTAAAATTATGTCAACACAGCAGCAAGAGCAACAAAACCAAATTGAAGAGTTAAATAACGAACTAAAAGTACGTCGCGAAAAGCTGACTAATCTTCGCGAACAAGGCATTGCATTCCCTAACGATTTTCGTCGTGATGCAATTTCAAGCGATCTTCATAAACAGTACGGCGATAAAACTAACGAAGAACTCATTGAAAAGAAAATTACCGTAACGGTCGCTGGGCGTATGATGATGCGCCGTATTATGGGTAAAGCGTCGTTTGTTTCTTTGCAAGATGTTGCTGGGCAGATCCAACTTTATGTTACCCGTGATGATCTCCCTGAAGGTTTTTATAACGAGCAATTTAAAAAATGGGATTTAGGTGATATTGTCGGTGCGAAAGGTTACCTATTTAAAACGAAAACAGGCGAACTTTCTATTCACTGTGTAGAAATTCGTTTACTAACCAAAGCACTACGTCCATTACCTGATAAGTTTCATGGACTTGCCGATCAAGAAATGCGCTATCGTCAACGTTACTTGGATCTTATCACCAATCAAGAATCAAGAGAGACGTTTAAAGCGCGTTCAAAAGTGGTTAACGAAATCCGTAACTTTATGCTTGAAAATCACTTTATGGAAGTTGAAACCCCAATGATGCAAGTCATTCCAGGTGGTGCATCAGCTAAACCATTTATTACACATCACAATGCGCTTGATTTAGATATGTATCTACGAATCGCGCCAGAGCTTTATTTAAAACGTTTAGTGGTGGGTGGCTTTGAGCGTGTTTTTGAAATTAACCGTAACTTCCGTAACGAAGGGGTATCGCCAAGACACAATCCAGAATTCACCATGATGGAAATGTACATGGCTTATGCCGATTATAAAGATCTAATTGTATTAACCGAAGCCTTATTCCGCCGTTTAGCAATTGCGGTAACAGGTGATGCTGTTGTGCAATATGGTGAGCATACTTTCGATTTTGGTAAACCATTTATTAAAATGACCATGCGTGAAGCAATTTGCCATTATCGCCCTGAAACCAATAACGCTGATTTAGATGATTTTGATAAAGCGTGTGCCATTGCACAATCAGTTGGCATCAAAATCGAAAAAAGCTGGGGACTGGGTCGAGTTGTCACTGAAATTTTTGAAGAAGTGGCTGAAGCAAATTTAATTCAACCAACGTTTATTACTGAATATCCAGCAGAAGTTTCACCGCTTGCTCGCCGTAACGATGAAAACCCGTTTATTACTGACCGATTCGAATTCTTTATTGGCGGTCGTGAAATTGGCAATGGATTCTCAGAACTTAATGATGCGGAAGATCAAGCTCAACGCTTTGCAGACCAAGTTTCACAAAAAGATGCGGGTGACGATGAAGCCATGTTCTATGATGAAGATTATATTACCGCACTTGAACACGGCTTGCCACCTACAGCAGGATTGGGCATTGGGATTGACCGCACAGTGATGCTATTTACCAATAGCCATACTATTCGTGATGTTATTTTATTCCCAACTATGCGTCCAACTAAATAAAATAACTTATTACTAAAAGCACACTTATTTTTTGACAAGTGTGCTTTTATACTGAAACACATACTTTCCTGAAACTTTTTGACAAACGATTTTGTATTATAGCTAATAAAAAACCTTGCTGTCTCATTTTACTTAAGAATAACTAATCTAAATTCCGCATTCATTTAATACTCAGTTAAGCAATAGCAAACTTGATGATTCACAAAAAACATTGTAAGTTATTACTTACATACTTAGTAATTAGTATGCCATCATAAACGACAAAAGCATGCTTTATCAATTAATCGTCTAACATTAAAAAGAGAATCAATATTGCTAAAATTGATTTATTGTCGTGTTACAACAATCATAAAATGATAAAGATAAGTATTATTCTAATAGTGCTTAATAAAAAAGTGAGTAATTATTCACTTTTATCTATTGTTTAAAGTGTTAAGCAATACACAATAATGTAGCAATAAATAGATTAACGCGGTTATATTATAAAATCGTTGACTATAAATATAGTCAACGAAAAGTGAATTAATTTAGTGGCTATCAGTCGGTTTGGCTTGATGTGGCAATATAAGATTTAACACAATGGCTAAAATACCACATAAACTGATGCCTTGTAGGGCATACGATCCAAAATCAAAGATCATCCCACCGATCCCAAAAACTAAGACTAATGAGACAATACACATATTTCGAGGTACGGAAAGATCCACTTTATGTTTGACTAAGATATTAATACCTACTGATGCAATAGAACCAAACAGTAGCACCATAATTCCCCCCATGACTACTGTTGGAATTGAACTTAAAAAAGCGCCTATCTTGCCAATAAAAGACATTAAAATCGCCCAAAGTGCCGCCCATGTCATGACTCGAGTTTTAAAATTACGGGTTAAAGTTACTGCTCCAATCACTTCAGCATAAGTAATACACGGTGGTCCACCAAAAAGTCCTGCTGTCGAAGTAGCTAGCCCATCACCAAGCAACGTACGCTGCAAACCAGGATCACGCGTATAATCTTTACCTGTGACAGTACTAATTGCCATAATATCGCCCACATGTTCAATGGTTGGTGCAATTACAATTGGAAGCATATACAAAATGGCTTGCCAATGAAATTCAGGAAACGTGAAATCAGGCACTTTAAACCATGGCGCATCAATCACCGGTTGAAAATTAACAATACCAAACATGCAAGAAAGCGTATAACCAACCACAATACCCGAAATAATAGGTAATAATTTTAAAAATCCTTTTGCCCAAATAGCTACCACTAACGTTGTTAATAATGATGCCATTGAAATAATAATCAATTGATAATTTTCAGCTTGCAATCCACTATCTTTACCCATTGCCATCCCAACAGTAACCGGTGCAAGCGATAAACCAATAACCATAATAATTGGACCTGTCACAACCGGCGGCAAGATGCGATCAATGACATCTTTACCATTTATTTTTACCAAAAAAGCAAAAAACATAAATACAAATCCGGCAGCCACTAAACCGCCTAAAGTAGCGGGGATTCCCCATTGCGCAACGCCAAATGAAATAGGGGCAATAAAAGCAAATGATGAAGCTAAAAATACTGGGACTTTACCTTTAGTGGTTAATTGAAATAATAAAGTGCCCACTCCAGCCGTAAAAAAAGCCACATTCGGATTTAACCCCGTTAATAGTGGTACTAGCACCAAAGCACCAAATGCAACAAATAACATTTGTGCTCCAGTAAAAATATCCTGCCAAGAATGCTTATGCAGTGATGTTATATTTTTTGATTTGTCTGTTGTGATATTACTCACATTGCGCCTCTCTTACTTAACTAAGTTTGTATATAATTTGTCTGATTAACAGGCATAAAAAAACCGGATAAACCGGTCTAAATTTTGAGATTCTATTTTGTGCCGAAGATTTTGTCTCCTGCATCACCCAGGCCGGGCAATATGTAGCCTTTTTCATTCAACCTCTCATCAATCGATGCAGTATAAAGTTCAACGTCAGGATGAGCTTGTTCAAGCACTTTAATTCCTTCTGGTGCGGCAACCAAAACTAATACTTTAATATTTTTACAACCTGCTTTTTTAAGCAAATCGATTGTCGCTACCATTGACCCACCTGTTGCTAGCATTGGATCAACAACTAAAGCCATTCGCTCTTCAATATCTGAGGTTAACTTCTCGAAATAAGGAACAGGTTCGAGCGTTTCTTCATTACGGTAAAAACCAACAACGCTAATACGAGCACTTGGTATATGTTCAAGCACACCATCCATCATACCTAAACCTGCGCGTAAAATAGGTACCACCGTAATTTTTTTACCTTTGATACGTTCAACTTCAACGGGCCCACACCAACCATTGATCGTTACTGTTTCGGTAGGTAGATCCGCAGTGGCTTCATAAGTTAATAAACTGCCAACTTCGCTGGCAAGATCGCGAAAGTCTTTGGTGCTAATATCGTGTTCACGCATTAAACCAATTTTATGGCGTACAAGAGGGTGTTTTACTTCAACTATTTTCATGGAGGGCCTCAGTGTTATTTTCTATAATCTGTTAGTCGGTATAAATAACCACTGAGGGGCGATTCTAACATAGATCTCACTTTATGAAAACCTGAAATCAACAGCCTTATAGGCAACGTAAATATTGATAAAAAATTTAACGATAAAAATCAGTTTTATTTTCGTTTTTTTTCATTAGAATGATTGTCAGTAGAATGATTGTCAGTTATTAAATCAAAAAGGAATAGGGAATGAATTGGTTTATTAATTGTATTACAATAAATTATGGAAATTTTAATGGGCGAGCTTGCCGTGAAGAATATTGGATGTTCTCTTCGATCTATATTGTTCTAATTATTTTGATGATAATTATTGATAATATGATGAAAAATAATCTCGTTTTAACTTTGAGCTTGACGTTGGCTTTATTTATTCCTAATTTCGCAGTTACAGTACGCCGTTTGCATGATGTTGATAAACCGGGTTGGTACTTTTGGACTGCAACACCTTATACGCTATTAAAACTTATGTGTACCGATTCAACTCCTGGTCCTAACCAATATGGTGAAAACCCTAAAGGGATGTAGTTTGTTAATTAGCCCAGTCACCAAACTACCGCTATTTTTTGGTAGACCTACTGTTGCTTTATCGTTAGCAAACAACCAACTTCACTATATCAAGATCGCAAAACTCTTTTGGTACTAATATCCTGTTCACACATTAAGCCAATTTTATGGCGTACAAGAGAGTGTTTTACTTCAACTATTTTCATGGAGGGCCTCAGTGTTATTTTCTATAATCTGTTAGTCGGTATAAATAGCCACTGAGCGGTAATTCCAACATAGTTCTCACTTTATGAAAACCTGAAATCAGCAAGAGAATTAATAATATGAACACAAATAAAAGGAAAAAATAAGCAATTTAATGATAAAAATCAGTTTCATTTTCAATTTTTTTCATTAAAATAAAGTTGCTTATATGATCTTTTCAATAATTTAATTAATGAAAAAGGAAAATAACGGATGAATTGGTTTATTGATTGTATTACAAAAAATTATGCAAATTTTAATGGACGTGCTCGCCGTAAAGAATATTGGATGTTTATTCTTTTTGATTTTCTCTTTAATATTATAGCAGACCTTATATTTGGAAATTTTGGTGAAATTGGCGACTCACCAATAAGAATAATACATATTATTTGGTTAGCAATGCTCCTTCCTTATTTATCTGTTACAGTACGTCGTTTACATGATACTGATAGATCTGGTTGGTGGCTTTTAATTGGGTTTATCCCATTGATTGGGAGTATCATATTATTTATCTTTATGTGCCAAGATTCAACACGAAGCCTTAATCAATACGGTGAAAATCCAAAAAGATTATAATACTTTACTATTATTAACCTCGCTATCGTACTAAGCGAGGTTAACAAATAAGTATTTTTTACTTTCATATTTAATTAATTTCCGTCCACTTACTATATAAAATTAGCCAGAATAGTAAACTAGGTTGGCATTTTGCTCTCTATTAATCAAAATGCCGGTTCTAATACGAATGGATATAAAATAAGGAATACAAAAAAACAAATTGGTTTATTAATTGCATTACAAAAAAATTATGCAAATTTTAATGGGCGAACTCGCCGTAAAGAATATTGGATATTCTGTTTGTTTAGTACTATTTTGAGCATTTTAGCAATTATCATTGATCAAATAATTGGCAGCCCTTTCATTATAACAATAATTTTAACATTGGCATTATTTATACCTGTTTTAGCTGTTACTGTACGCTGCTTACTTGATACAAGTAAATCAGATTGGTGGATTTTGTTGCAATTTATTCCATAAGTAGGCAGTATTGTATTATTTTTCTTCTGCGTTATGGATTCAACTTCAGGTAGCAACCAATATGGTAAAAACCCTAAATGGTTATAATTTACTATCAACCTCATCACTAAACGTGGCAAGGTTAAATCATTATTAATATTATCTTCTACCTTATTAAATACTCTCTCCATCTAAATACTCAACAGGCAAATCAATCACTTTTTGCTCAATTTGTTCGCCACTAATTCGCTTTAATAATAATTCTGCTGCCATGTTTCCCATTTCAATTCTTGGTGTATGTATAGAAGCTAATTTTGGATTCATGAATTGACCGATTTCATGCCCATGAAATCCAACAATCGCTATTTGTTTTGGCACTTCAATCCCTATCCGCTGACATTCAAGTAATACCCCTAAAGCCAAGTCATCATTGGTACTAAAAATTCCATCCACACAAGGTAACTCTTTTAAGATTTGATGCAAAAATCTTGCGCCTAATTCATAAGACGACGCTTCTTTAGTGGCCAACGTGCGTGGGGTTAATCCCGCTTCTTCCATAGCCTTTTCATAACCTTGTTGACGAATAAGGCTTCGTTGATCTTGTCTTGCACTAAAATAGACAATATTACGACATCCTTTATTTATCATACGATGAATCATATTTTTGGTTGCTGTAAAATTATCAAATCCGACGGCCATATCAATACAAGGTGAAACACTATCCATAATTTCAACCACAGGCACACCAGAAATTTCGATCATTTTCAGCGTTGTGGGGGTATGTATCCTTTCCGTTAAAATCAACCCATCAATATTATAAGAAAGTAAGGAACGTAAACGTAATTCTTCCTTTTCTGCACTATAGCCGGTATGAGTAATCATGGTTTGATATCCTCTTACATCAGTCACCATTTCAATACCTTTTAAAATATCGGCAAAAACCTGATTAGTTAAAGAAGGAAACACAATACCAATGGCATTACTTTTAGCATTAGACAGCATATCTGGAGCTTTATTCGGAATATATCCCAACTTATCTATCGCGGCTGAAATTTGTAATTGGAGAGGTTTAGATACAAGATTAGGATCGCGTAGAAAACGACTAACTGTCATTTTACTAATCCCAATTAAATTTGCAATTTCCTGCAAACTTGTTCGACGCCTTTTATTATTCATGGATACTTTCCGGTAGCTTGGGTTGCCAATCTATGGCCACTTTACCTTGTTGTATAATCATGTCATTCGTTTTGGAAAAATGCTTACAGCCAAAAAAGCCACGATGAGCAGATAACGGTGATGGATGCACCGATGTTAATACATGATGTTTTTGACGATTAATAAACTGCCCTTTTTTTTGTGCTGGAGTCCCCCACAATAAAAACACCACACCTTCAAGATACTTATCGACTGCAGCTATCACATGATCAGTAAAGATTTCCCAACCTATTTTTGCATGAGAATGTGCTTGTCCAGCTTCAACAGTCAACACATTATTTAATAATAATACACCTTGAGTTGCCCAAGAAGCTAAATAGCCATGAGTAGGAATAGTAAAGCCATCAATATCTGTTGAGAGTTCTTTATAAATATTCAATAACGAAGGGGGCGGCTTAATTCCTGGTAAAACAGAAAATGAAAGACCGTGGGCTTGATTAGGACCATGATAAGGATCTTGCCCTAAAATCACGACTTTGATTTGATCAAATGGCGTAAAACGAAAAGCATTAAAAACATCATGCTGAGGTGGGTAAATAATCTTACCATTAGTACGTTCAGACTTTACAAATTGCATTATTTGTTGAAAATAAGGCTTTTCTTTTTCTGCGCCAATGACTTCATGCCAGGTCAATTTTGTTGTCATCTTTTGATATCACTCATTAATAATGCCAGTATTTCTGGGCAAAACGAATATATTCCCAACATAATAACCTATCACAAGAAAAATTAAAATTAAAGGTATTGCTTATCGGAGCAATAGTTTTTTTTGACTTTAATCAAATTTTCAAAGTGCTATATTAACCCTAATTATTTTAGGGCAATAAAGCCCCGATAGGAGGATTTAAAATGATTACAGGTATCCAAATTACTAAAGCAGATAATGCAGCACTACTTAACTCTTTCTGGTTATTAGACGACGCTACAAAAGAAGCCCGTTGTGTAGCTGCTAAATCAGTTTATAAAGAAGATCAAGTAATTCCAACGGCAGAACTAGGTCAATTCGAATATCGTGAAGTTCCATTAGATGTTGCCCCAACGGTTAAAGTTGAAGGTGGTCAACACTTAAATGTGAACGTTCTTCGTCGTGAAACATTAGAAGATGCAGTGCAACACCCAGAAAAATACCCACAATTAACAATTCGTGTTTCTGGGTATGCCGTGCGTTTTAACTCACTAACTGCTGAACAACAACGCGACGTTATTGCTCGTACATTTACAACAAAAATTTAATTTATTGATTCAAAAACTTAAAACCCAGCTTTCGCTGGGTTTTTTTATAACTCAATAAAATTCCTTTCTTATTTTTATTAAAAATGAAAACAGCCAAATCATCACTAAAAATATTAATCTGAAAATTCTTATAAAAAATTTTCAGTTAGCGAACTGTTAAATATCAAAGATAATTTTTTTATTTGAGTTTTCACACATTCCAACACCAAATAAATGTCAACATTAACCTTTGATTTTTGTAAAAGATTGGTATGTTTATCTATAAAAAAACGTTCAGGTATCAAATTGATTTTAATTAATTTTTTATTTTATTATTTTTGATAAAAACCGCCTGCACTTTTCCCCACCACAAGTTTATTAAGGCTGTCTTTTACGATGTTGGTATCTGAGTCATGAATAGAATATAAAATTTTCTGTACTATTTTAATAATTAGCGTAGTTGATAGAATTACTTTGCCATCAACCACGATATTATTACTCTGCTTTTTATATTACTACATTACCCAAAAAACTTTTTCACTTTGTCAAAAAAACTTTTTTCTTTTGGACTATGTTTGGAGTTTTTATCAGCTTTAAAACTTTCGCCTAATTCTTTAAGCAACTCTTTTTGTTTACTGGTTAAGTTAACTGGTGTTTCAACTACAACATGACAGTAAAGATCACCAATGGTACTACCACGTAATGATTTAACGCCTTTGCCTCGTAGTCGGAACATTTTTCCTGTTTGTGTTTCAGCAGGAATAGTTAGGCTGACTTTACCATTTAGGGTTGGCACTTCAACTTCGCCACCAAGTGATGCCAATGCAATATTAATTGGAATTTCGCAATGCAGATTTGTGCCATCTCGCTCAAAGATATCATGCTGTTTAACTTGCACTTGAACATATAAATCGCCAGCGGGTGCACCATTTAAGCCTGCTTCGCCTTCACCTGATAGTCGGATACGATTACCTGTATCAACACCTGCTGGAATAGTAACAGAAAGTGTTTTAGTTTTTTGTATTCGCCCCTCTCCGTGACATTTTTTACATGGATTTTTAACGACTTTACCACGCCCATGACAAGTTGGGCACTCTTGTTGTACGGCAAAAAATCCTTGTCGCATTTGTACAGCACCTGCACCATGGCAAGTATTACAAGTGACAACATCAGAAGACTTTTCGGCTCCTTGTCCATGGCAAGTATCACAACTTACCCAAGTTGGTACTTTAATTTCTTTACTAACACCTGCAGCAGCTTCGTCTAATGTTAATGTGATATTATATTGTAAGTCATTACCTCGAGACGCTGTTTGACTACGCCCGCGACCACCTCCAAAAAAATCACTGAATATATCGTCAAATACTCCACCTGCAAAGCCACCAAATCCGCCTGCACCACCACTCTGTCCTTGTTCAAAAGCAGCATGACCATATTGATCATAAGCCGCTTTTTTTTGAGGATCAGTTAGGATTTCGTAAGCTTCTTTCACTTCTTTGAATTTTGCTTCGGCTTCAGCCTTGTTATCCTGATTTTTATCAGGATGATATTTCATGGCTAGGCGTTTATAGGCTTTTTTTATCTCACTTTCACTGGCACTTTTATTGACGCCCAATGTTTCATAATAATCTTTCTTCGCCATAATTAACCTTTAATTTTCTCATTGTATAAACAACTAAACGGGCTTGAGTTACCTCGCGCCCGTTTAACTTGTTATATGTTTAAAACTTGTTGAAATAACTCATTAAAAAACATTCTAGTTAATGTTTATTTTTTATCATCATCAACTTCTTTGAAGTCCGCATCAACAACATCATCTTGCGCTGTAGAACTTTCGCTATTTGCTTGACCCGCACCTTGATTTGCTTGGGCTTGTTGTTGTGCTAATTCAAGCAATTTTTTAGATGCTTCCATTAATGCATTAATTTTAGCTTCAATTTCTGCTTTATCTTCGCCACGAGCGGCAACTTCTAAAGCATTTACTGCATCTTCAATTGCTTTTTTATCATCAGCTGATAACTGATCACCTGCTTCTGTTACTTGTTTACGTGTTGAGTGAACAAGATGATCGGCTTGATTACGAGTCTGAGCTAGTTCTTCAAATTTACGGTCTGCATCGGCATTGGCTTCTGCATCATTAACCATTTTTTGAATTTCTTCCTCACTTAATCCTGAAGAGGCTTTGATCGTAATTTTTTGCTCACGTCCAGTATTTTTATCTTTTGCTGATACATGCAAAATACCGTCAGCATCAATATCAAAAGTGACTTCAATTTGAGGCATACCACGAGGTGCCGCTTGAATACCATCTAGGTTAAACTGACCTAATGATTTGTTATCACCCGCACGTTTACGTTCACCTTGTAACACATGAATGGTTACAGCTGATTGATTATCTTCAGCAGTTGAGAACACTTGACTATGTTTAGTTGGAATAGTTGTGTTCTTTTCAATTAAAGTTGTCATAACGCCACCCATAGTCTCAATACCTAAAGACAATGGCGTAACATCAAGTAATAACACATCTTTAACATCACCACCAAGTACACCACCTTGAACAGCCGCACCAACAGCAACTGCTTCGTCAGGGTTTACATCTTTACGTGGTTCTTTACCAAAGAAGTCAGCAACCGCTTTTTGAACCATTGGCATACGTGTTTGACCACCAACAAGAATAACATCTTTAATGTCAGAAACAGAAAGACCCGCGTCTTGTAATGCTGTTTTTACAGGATCCATTGAACGTTTAACTAAATCTTCAACTAAAGACTCAAGTTTAGCGCGTGTTACTTTGATATTTAAATGTTTTGGACCTGTTGCATCAGCTGTAATGTACGGTAGATTAATGTCTGTTTGTTGAGCTGATGATAATTCAATTTTTGCTTTTTCTGCTGCTTCTTTTAAACGTTGCATTGCAAGCGGATCATTTTTTAAATCGAAGTTTTGTTCACGTTTAAATTCGTCCACTAAATAATTGATTAAGCGTGAGTCAAAATCTTCACCACCTAAATGAGTATCACCATTTGTTGCTAATACTTCAAATGTTTTTTCGCCATCAACATCGTCGATTTCGATAATAGAAATATCAAATGTACCACCACCAAGGTCGTAAACAGCAATAGTACGGTTACCTACATCTTTGTCTAAACCATAAGCAAGTGCTGCGGCTGTTGGTTCGTTGATGATACGTTTTACATCAAGTCCTGCAATACGACCAGCATCTTTGGTTGCTTGACGTTGTGCATCGTTAAAGTAAGCTGGCACAGTAATTACCGCTTCTGTCACTGCTTCGCCAAGATAATCTTCTGCTGTTTTTTTCATTTTCTTTAACACTTCAGCAGAAATTTGTGGTGGCGCAATTTTTTGACCTTTAACATCAACCCATGCATCACCATTATCGGCTTTCACGATTTTATATGGCATGATGCTAACGTCACGTTGTACTTCGGTATCTTCAAAACGACGACCAATTAAACGTTTAATGGCGAATAATGTATTTTGTGGATTAGTTACTGCTTGACGTTTTGCTGGTTGACCAACTAAGATTTCACCATCTTGAGTATAAGCAATAATGGAAGGAGTTGTGCGATCGCCTTCAGCGTTTTCTAATACTTTTGCTTGGCCATTGTCCATGACAGCAACACATGAATTTGTAGTACCTAAATCAATACCAATAATTTTACCCATAATCTTTTTCTCCTCAAAACCTGTATTTTATTTCTTGTATATAAGTCTTAAATTTTAATTTTCAAGCTTTTATTTCACAAAGAAATGTTTTTTTGTTTTCACATAAATGGGAACATTATTATTAATATCAAGGGGGGCAAAAAAATAATTTCCCCTGAAATCTTGATTATCGCGTTTTCTGCACTTATTATTGCCGCTCTTTTTAATCATCAAATTTAACTTATAGGATCCTTATGGAACAAACAAAACTTGCAAATCCTGGCCCACTTGGTTTAATGGGATTTGGTATGACAACAATTTTATTAAATATTCATAATGCTGGATTTTTCCCAGCTATGACAGTTATTGTCTCAATGGGTATTTTTTATGGTGGTCTTGCACAAGTCATTGCTGGCATTTTAGAATTTCGAAAAGGCAATACGTTTGGTACAACAGCATTTACTTCTTATGGTTTCTTTTGGATTGTGTTAGTGGGTATTTGGTATTTACCTACTTCACCAGCAACAGCACCATCAGATGCAACTTTTGTCGGTATTTTCCTTGCTTTATGGGGTATTTTTACTGGCTTTATGTTTATTGGTACATTAAAAGGTAACCGCGCATTACAATTTGTTTTTGCAAGTTTAACGGTTTTATTTGCTTTATTAGCCATTGGTAATATTTCAGGTAACCATGACATTATCCATATTGCCGGTTTTGAAGGCATTATTTGTGGAGCAAGTGCCATTTATTTAGCGATGGCTGAAGTAATTAATGAACAATATGGTCGTACCATTTTACCGGTTGGTGCACCCAAAGGCGCTGCACATTAATAAATTTAACTTAATTTAAATAATAAAAAAAACGGGGATAATCCCCGTTTTTTTATTAGGCAGTATTACTAGATAATAAGCCAATTATTTTTTGTACGCATCGTTATGCACACCAACCGCAGCACGTCCAGACGGATCGTTTAGGTTTTTAAATGATTCATCCCATTCAATTGCTTTCGCTGTTGAGCAAGCAACTGTAGGGCCACCCGGCACGCAATGTGCTGCACTTTCAAGAGGGAATAGTTCATTAAAAATCTCACGATACATATAGGCTTCTTTTGAGGTCGGCGTATTGTATGGGAAACGGAATTTTGCATTTTCTAATTGCTGATCAGTAATTTTACTTTCCGCAATCTCTTTTAGTGTATCAATCCAACTGTAACCAACACCATCAGAGAATTGTTCTTTTTGACGCCAAACAACTGATGCAGGTAAGTAAGACTCAAAGGCTTCACGCACAATATGTTTTTCCATTTTGCCATTGCTACCACACATTTTATCTTTTGGATTAATGCGCATGGCAACATCTAGGAATTTTTTATCAAGGAATGGAACTCGAGCTTCAACCCCCCATGCAGCCATCGCTTTATTAGCACGTGCACAATCATACATATGTAGTGCCGCTAATTTACGTACGGTTTCCTCATGGAACTCTTTGGCATCTGGTGCTTTGTGGAAATAGAGATAACCACCAAACACCTCATCGGCACCCTCACCAGAAAGTACCATTTTAATACCCATGGCTTTGATTTTACGCGCCATTAAATACATAGGCGTGGACGCACGAATGGTTGTTACATCATAGGTTTCGATGAAATAAATTACATCACGAATCGCATCAATACCTTCTTGAATGGTAAAGTTAATTTCGTGATGAACCGTACCTAAATGATCAGCAACAGCTTGCGCGGCTTTCAGATCTGGCGCCCCTTTTAAACCTACTGCAAATGAGTGCAACTGTGGCCACCATGCTTCCGATTTTTCGTGATCTTCAACACGACGAGCTGAGAATTTTTTAGTGATGGCTGATATGACGGAAGAATCAAGCCCACCTGACAATAGCACACCATAAGGAACATCAGACATTAAATGGCTTTTTACTGACTCTTCTAAAGCAACACGAAGTTCATTGATGTCAGTGTTGTTATCTTTAACATTGCCATAATCCATCCAGTCACGTTTGTAATAGGTTTTGATTTCGCCTTCAGTACTAGATAGATAGCATCCCGGTGGAAAAGCTTCAATCGTTTTACAAACAGGTACTAATGCTTTCATTTCAGAAGCAACATAAAATGTGCCATTTTCATCATGGCCAGTATACATTGGAATAATACCAATGTGGTCACGACCGATAAAATAGCTACCTTTGTTGATGTCATAAAGGATAAAAGCGAACATGCCTTGTAATTCATCAAGACAGTCGATACCCTTTTCTTGATATAAAGCCAGAATCACTTCACAGTCAGAGCCAGTTTGAAATTCATAACGATCTTTGTACTGATTTCGGAGTTCTTGATGATTATAGATTTCGCCATTTACCGCCAAAACTAGGGTTTTATCTTTATTATAAAGAGGCTGAGATCCGGTATTAACATCTACAATTGATAAACGTTCATGAGCAAGAATAGCTTTATCAGACGCAAAAATACCAGACCAATCAGGACCACGATGACGTTGTAGACATGATAGCTCTAATGCTTTTGTTCGTAGTTGTTCTGGATCTGATTTAATATCAAGAATACCTAAAATCGAACACATTGATTTTCTCCATTTCAAATCGCATAAGCGATACTATTACAAGTAAAAAACTAACTAGATAAAAACTTCATTATCTTTTTTTATGTTTAATAAAAAAAGATAATGAACAAATAATTAAATGAACAGCATACACATTATTAATACACAATTAAAGTGCTATGTCATTATACTTTTTCTATCGTTGCAAAAAGTGATGATTATTTTTTTAACCATTGACCTTGTCGCTTTATATATTGACCTGCAGGGGTCTTATCTTGTGCTTTACTACCCGCCTTTTTTTCCACTTCACTTAAAGGAACATTGCTTTCAGCAGACACTTTTTGATACTGTGCTTTACGAGCTTGATTAATCAGTTGCGCAATTTCAGTGGCATTACCTTCATTTTTCACGACACCTAAATAACCATCAGCCTGTTCACCAACAACCCCTTGTGCTTTGGCTTGACTCAATGAATCCATAGCTTGCTCTAAATTTAATGCAAACGCAGAATAAGATAAAACGATCAACAATAATGCTACAGTTACTTTTTTAAAGATAGTCATAACAAACTCCTTAATAAATACATCATATTTTATTAATTTGAATGCGGATATAGATTTTTCTATTAGTCACACTCAAAAGGATAGATGAAAATAAAACCTATTGATTTAATATAATCCTGATTTATTGATGATATTATCTAATTCTTTATCGACTTTAATATTAATTTCATGGTCTATCTTAACATTCAAATTAATATTAATGGGTTCGCTCGGGGCTTGAACTTTAACTGTTGGTGAACATCCGATTAATGCACCGGCTAATATTATCATTGCAATAACATTTCGTACCATAAAATAACCTCTTATTTTGAAAATTCCTTTTTTAAACGTGCTTCAATACGTTTACGGATAGGCTCACTAATTTGATCGGACAACTGTAAACTCATCAGCAATTTAGCCATATTTTCTTCAAGATTGATATTTAAATTCACTGCTTTGCCATTTTCAACATCTAAATTACTTCCTTGAATATTCAATTTCAATTTAGCAATGTCGTTAGCGTAATCAACTGTACCTTGTAATTTAGTATAATGAAAGTTTTTAATAATATCAGTGAGTATTTTCATATTTGGGTTACTTTGCGCATAATTCTTTAAGGCTGAATTTTCAAACTGTAAATAACCTTGATTAATTGTAGTTATCTGCCCATTTTTAATTGCCACTTCAAATGCCGCTTCACTCTTTGTTTTCGCTTTTAATAATGTAATTGGTAAAAAACCATCCATCGTACCGTCGCCAGCAAGCCCTTCGGTTGGATATTTAGTAAGAATATCTTTTAATTGTATCTGTTTTATCTTTAAATTTAATTGTTGGGGTAATTTAGCTAAATTCAATTTACTCGGTTCAATAAAAACTGAACCAGAAAAAATATCAGCTTGAAGCTTTTTCCAAGTAACTATGCCTTTGCTAGGTGCTTTAAATGAAGCGGAATAACTACCCACTAATTTTACCTTTTTAAAGGCGACACCCATATTTACTTCTTGGACATTTAACGCCGGCGTCGAAATCGTAAATCGGTTATCTTTAACAATCATATTGACATCACCTGTCACCGATTTGATTTCACTACTTTTATAAATACCATTGAGTTTATTAATCGTTAGCATTGCTGTAACAAAGAGTTGATTACGATCAAATGGAATTTTTGATGCAAGTTGAATGTTCACTCCTCCTACGGAAGAGCCAAGAATTAAATCATCAGAAAGATTCGCATTCTCTATACTAATTAAAGCTTTATCTGAAGTCATTAATGCCAATTGATTACCAGATATCCAGCCAGTAAATGGCAACGTCAAATGACTATTTTTTAGACCGAATTGATTTAGAGATGTTTTAAAAAGACCATTTTGCACATCAAAACGTGAGGCAGTTTGATCAAAGAATAAAGTTGCCGATAATTGTGCGATATCGTGATTATTGGTTGATAGATTAAGTTGTATAGCTTGCTGCTGTTTACTGATATCGACTTTTAAATCTAATTGTTCTTTATCTTGTTCATAAAATCGCAATGTATCTATATGAATTGTCTTAGGTGACCAATAAATAATCGTTGGAATCAAAGAAAAATCAAGATCAGATTGATTAAGATTTTCAGTAGCAGTACCCACTATGTTGCCGGCAGAATCTAAAACCGTTTCAGATTGATTTATTTTCCAGTGAACATCCAAATTGTTTGCAGATAAATGTGACCACGAAATTATTAGATTTCTAGCCGTTATAGAGATTTGAGATTGCTTACTCACAGTAAGTTCATCAAAAGTAAGACCTTTAAAACCAACGCTAGCACCATGCCAATCGACCATAATCCCATGTTTCAGTTTGAATGACTGCCAATAACGCCATCCATACAAGCAAAATAGTACGATAAAAAATAAGATACTCAGTGAGATCCAATAGCGTTTTTTTAAGCGAACCATAGTAGTTCTCGATTAGGCAAAAATAATTGCAGGGTATCCCCTGCAATAAATGTCTATTAATTTTGAGATTGTTCTCGCTGTGCAATATATGCCAACGCCTTATCAATTCTAGTAAGCGTGCGCTTTTTGCCAACTGCAAAAACGGTCGCATCAACCGATGGTGATTGTCCGATGCCAGTTACGGCAACGCGTAGTGGCATACCGACCTTTCCCATACCAACATCAAGCTCAGCTGCCGTTGCTTCAATGGCATGATGAATTTTATCAATTTGCCAATCAAAATCAGCAATCGCTTCAATTTTCGCTTTAATTGTTTCTAATGGCTCTTTGGCGACTGGACGTAAATGTTTTTTAGCCGCATCAGCATCAAATTCAGCAAAGTCTTGATAACAATAAGAACAAGACTCAGCCATTTCTTTTAGTGTTTTACAACGTTCGCCAAATAGCTTAATAATTGTAATGAGATCGGGACCGTTAGCTAAATCATAGCATTGTTGATTCATATGCCAAACTAAATGCTGTGCGACATAATCTGCATCTAAATGATTAATATAATGGTGATTTAACCAAAGTAGTTTTTCAGTATTAAATGCACTGGCTGATTTACTCACCGCATCTAATGAAAAATAACTAATCATTTCAGGTACTGAGAATATCTCTTGATCGCCATGTGACCAACCAAGGCGTACTAAATAGTTAAGTAGCGCTTCGGGTAAATAACCGTCATCACGATATTGCATTACACTGACCGCACCATGACGCTTAGATAATTTTTGTCCATCATCCCCTAAAATCATCGATACATGCCCATATTCAGGTAATGGCGCACCTAATGCTTTGAGAATGTTGATCTGGCGAGGCGTGTTGTTGATATGATCTTCACCACGTATAACATGGGTAATTTCCATATCCCAATCATCAACAACCACACAGAAATTATAAGTTGGTGAACCGTCAGTGCGACGAATAATAAGATCATCAAGCTCTTTATTGGCAATCTCAATCGGTCCACGAATTAAATCATTAAAGATAACGGTACCATCAATAGGATTAGCAAAACGAACAACATGAGGTTCATCATGAGAATGTTCTTTTTGTACCGAATCACAACGACAATGGCCATCATAACGCGCCTTTTCACCTTTTTCCATCTGCTCTTCACGCAATTTTTCAAGGCGTTCTTTAGAACAGTAGCAACGATAAGCGGTACCTTTTGCTAACATTTCATCGATGACCTGACTGTAACGATCAAAACGTTTGGTTTGAAAATAAGGACCTTCGTCCCATGATAATTTTAACCAATTCATACCCTCCATAATCGCTTCAATCGCTTCGGGCGTTGAACGCTCCAGATCGGTATCTTCAATACGTAATACAAATGCACCTTTTGCATGGCGTGTATAGAGCCAAGAATAAAGCGCTGTACGTGCACCACCTACATGTAAATAGCCTGTTGGGCTCGGTGCAAATCGGGTTTTGATTTTCATGAAATAATCCTAATAATAACAGAAAAGCGAGCTTAAATAACAAAACGACAGCACCCTTTCCTTATTCTGCCTGTATCAACAAGCAAAATAACATGTTGATATCAATTCAATATAGTTGCCTATTCTAACACGCCGAAAAGTTTCGGCAATAGTGCCATTAATGCTAGAAAATCAACCCACAATTTGTAAAAAAGTTTCAGGAAAGCATGTGTTTCAGTATAAAATTTAGCATTTGGTTATTTTATTTAAGACTGCTTTATTTGGGACTGATTTAGCCTAATTAATGTGCTTCATCCCAATTATCACCCACGCCGACATCCACTTTTAATGGTACAGATAGTTGATAGCAGTTTTCCATGATCGATTTTATTTGAGTTTGATACTGCTCAATCAATTCCTCTTTTACTTCAAATACGAGTTCATCGTGGACTTGCATCACCATCCTAATATTACCTATAGGCAGGCTTTTAATCCATTCACTCATTTTAATCATCGCTGTTTTGATGATATCAGCCGCCGTACCTTGCATTGGTGCATTAATAGCTGCACGTTCAGCACCTCGTCGCTCAATACCATTGGTTGAAGTAATTTTGGGTAAATATAATCGGCGACCCGATAACGTTTCAACATAACCTTGTTCAGTGGCCAATTGGCGGGTCTGTTCCATATAGTTTTTTACGCCCGGATAACGTTCAAAGTAGCGATCAATATAAAATTGTGCTTCTTTACGAGCAATATTAATCTGTTTAGACAAACCGAAGGCACTCATTCCATAAATTAGACCAAAATTAACTGCTTTAGCGCGTCGTCGTTCTTCAGAACTCACTTCCGATTCTAATTTACCTAAAATTTCACTAGCAGTCACACGGTGAATATCTTTGTCGTTAGCAAAAGCATAAAGTAAACTTTTATCTTGTGATAAATGCGCCATAATGCGTAACTCAATTTGTGAGTAATCGGCAGACATAATTTTATAACCTGTTGGTGCAATAAAAGCTTGCCGAATTCGACGTCCTTCTTCATTACGCACAGGAATATTTTGTAAATTCGGATCATTTGACGATAATCGCCCTGTTATGGTGCCAATTTGATTATAATTGGTATGAATTCGCTGATCTTTCGGACTAATCATTAATGGTAGTTTATCCGTATAAGTATTTTTAAGTTTAGCCAATCCACGATGAAATAAAATCATTCTTGGTAATTCATAATCATTAGAAAGCTCGCTTAACACTTCTTCACTGGTTGAAGGATCACCTTTGGGGGTCTTTTTGAGTACAGGTAATTTATGCTTATCGAATAAAATAGCTTGAATCTGTTTAGGTGATGCGGGATTAAATTTTTCTCCAGCAAGACATTGTAATTCGATTTCAGTCTCTTGTAATTGTTTGCTAAGTTCATTAGAAAACTCATTAAGCTGTTTAGCATCAACAAGTACACCAGTTCTTTCCATTTCAGCTAGCACAATGGCAAGTGGCATTTCAATGTCGGCAAACAGTTTGGTTAATTTTTCATTTTTTTCAATAGTTGACCATAGTTTATGATGCAATCGTAATGTGATATCGGCATCTTCAGCAGCATATTGCGTGGTTTTTTCTATCTCGATCTCATCAATGGTAAATTGTTTTTTATCAATTTTAGTTAATTCATCATAAGTAATGGTTTTATGGTTTAAATAGCGATTTGCCATACTGTCCATATCGTGACGTTCGGTGCTATTTAACACATAGGATTCCAGCATAGTGTCAAATGTAATTCCTCGCACTTCAATACCATAATTGGCTAGCACACAATAATCAAATTTTGCATTCTGAGCAATTTTTTTAATTTTGGGATTTTCAAGAACCGGTTTTAATTTGTTTAACACATCATCTATCGGTAATTGCTGTGGTACACCTAAATAATGATGTGAAAGCGGTATATAAGCGGCTTGTTGAGAATTAACACTCAGAGAAATACCAACTAATTTTGCATGAACATGATCAATACTGTTCGTTTCGGTATCAAAGGCAAACTGCTTACTGTCAGTTAATTTATTAACCCAGTCATCTAACTGTTCATGAGTTAAGATGCATTGATAATCAGTGGCTTTGTTTTGTTTAACAGACTTATCATCCATTTGAAATAAAGATGAATTATCTTTAATTTTAGTCGATGTATTTTGTTGTTTTTTCAAAAAGTTACCTGCGATTAACTCTTTTTGCCAACGATGAAAGCCATAATAAGCAAATAACTCGACCAAAGCATTGATATCAATATCACTAACCATCAGTTGTTCATTGGTAAAATCTAACTTAACATCGGTTTTAATTGTGGCTAATAAATAAGAAAGTTCTGCATCATTCTGATTATCAATCAATTTTTTCTTTAATGATTTAGCGCCTCGGATTGATAACGTTTCTATTTTATCTAGATTAGCATAAATATCTTTGACACTTTTAAATTCAGCTAATAAGCTTTGAGCTGTTTTTTCTCCCACACCGGGAACACCTGGAATATTATCTGATGAATCACCTCTTAATGCCAAATAATCAATAATTTTTTCAGGTGGAACGCCAAATTTTTCTATTACACCTTTTGGATCCAGAACAGTGTTATTCATGGTATTAATTAGCGTAATTTTATCACTCACTAACTGAGCCATATCTTTATCGCCAGTACTAATCAATACTTCAAGATTTTCCTTTTCTGCTTGTCTAGCCAATGTACCAATGACATCATCCGCTTCGACACCGTCAATACAAAGTAGTGGTAAGCCCATGGCTTTCAAAATAGTGTGAATAGGTTCAATTTGTGGTCGAAGATTTTCAGGCATCGCTTCACGAGTGGCCTTATATTCGCTATAGATCTCATTACGGAAAGATCCTCCTTTAGCATCAAAGACCACCGCAATATGTGTAGGATTGTATTGGTTAAGCAAACTACGAATCATATTAATTACACCAAAAATAGCGCCTGTTGGCTCACCTTTAGCATTGGTTAATGGAGGACATGCAAAAAAAGCACGGTAAAGATAAGATGATCCATCAATTAAAATAATCGGTGTGTTATTTGGCATTATGGTTACCTAAATATTATTCAATTTAATACCTAATAGTATAACCTAATTAGCGATAATATTCTTATTAAGGCTATCACATAATGTAAAAAAGTTTCAGGAAAAACTACGTTTCAGTATAAAACTATTCGTAAACAACTGTATATTACATAATGAGTGTTATATAATGCTACATTCATTTTTCGCTTGAGTATGTAATAAATGACAGAATTAAGTCTTGCTGCGCAAAAAGTAAAAGCGGCACTTGCTGCTAAAAACCTTGAGACACCATCATACCGTTTAGCAATGGATAATAGTGAGCGTAAAGCAAAAATCGAGTCACATTTTCGTGAAATTATGAAGCTAATGGAGCTCGATTTGTCTGATGACAGCCTTGCAGAAACTCCTCACCGTGTATCGAAAATGTATGTTGATGAGATTTTTTCTGGTCTTTATTATGAAAATTTTCCGAAAATTACGCTAATCGAAAATAAAATGCAAGTTGATGAGATGATCACCGTTCGCAATATTACCCTAACTAGTGTTTGTGAACACCACTTTGTCACAATAGACGGTAAAGCCACGGTTTCTTATATTCCGAAAGATAAAGTGATCGGACTATCTAAAATCAATCGTATTGTTGAGTTTTTCTCGCAGCGCCCACAAGTACAAGAACGACTAACCCAACAAATTTTAGTTGCACTACAAACTTTACTTGGTACTGTCAATGTTGCTGTTTCAATTGATGCTACCCATTATTGCGTAAAAGCAAGAGGTATTAAAGACTCAAGTAGTATGACAACCACAACGGCCCTTGGTGGTGGATTTAAAACTAATCCAAGTACCAGACAGGAATTTTTGCGCACTTTAAACCATAATTAAATTAATCAGCTACATAAAAATATATTCAATTGGTTAAAAACTTAAATATCATGATTTTTAGTTGCTACAATAAAATAAATAGTAGTAGCAACTAAAAATAGCAAGATATTTTTTCATCAAAATAGACACTAAATACTAAACAACAAAAAGCCTATTTTATATAGTGTGCATCTGAAAGAAAGATTGGTATAATTTGCGGCTATTTAAAATAAATAACATCGTTTTCATGAAAATTATTCGGGGCATAACTAATTTAAAAAATCAATTTACTCAGTGTGTGCTTACATTGGGCAACTTTGATGGTGTGCACTTAGGGCACCAGCAATTAATAAATCATTTAATTGAAAAAGGCAAACAGCTAAACTTGCCAACGGTGGTTATGTTATTTGAGCCCCAACCTTTAGAATTTTTTAGTCCCAATAATGCCCCTTCACGGTTAACCTCTTTTCAAGAAAAAGTCATTTTTATTGAAAAATTAGGTATCGACTATATTATTGCTATTCCATTTACACAAACTTTTGCCAACATGCCTGCCAGTCATTTTATTCAAGATTGGTTAATTAATAAGCTGCAAGCTAAATATATTACTATTGGTGATGATTTTCGATTTGGGTTTGAACGCAAAGGCGATATCACCTTACTGCAACAATATGCACGCAATCACGACTTTGCAGTAGAAAGCATGCCAACATTTGTTTGGAATAATTTTCGTATTAGTAGTACTGCTGTTCGCCAAGCACTTTTAAATTGTGATTTCGAATTGGCTCATTGTCTGTTGGGGCGTAATTATACAATACAAGGTCGCGTAGTTCATGGCAATGCTTTGGCTAGACAATTAGGGTTTCCAACAGCTAATATTCATTTACATCGTAAAAAACCTGCTTTGCAAGGCGTTTATCTTGTTAAAGTAAAAAACAGTTGTTGTAATCAAACTTATTATGGTATTGCCAATATTGGTATAAGACCAACTATTGATGGAAAAAAAGCCATTTTAGAAGTGAATCTATTTGACTTTTCAGATAAAATTTATGGACAATATTTAGACATAACTTTCATTCAAAAATTACGCGACGAGAAAAAGTTTGATTCATTAGCAGAATTAAAACAACAAATTACACAAGATGTTTGCACTGCGAAAAAGATCAGTGCACAATTAACCAATTAAAAGTAGTATCAACAAATTTAACTGGAATAAATCAGCATGACAGACTATAAAAATACTTTAAATTTACCGGAAACCGGATTTCCAATGCGAGGCGATTTGGCTAAACGAGAACCAGCTATGTTACAAAACTGGTACGATAAAGAACTTTATCGCAAAATCCGCCAAGTAAAAAAAGGGAAAAAAACCTTTATTTTGCATGATGGTCCTCCTTATGCAAACGGTAAACTTCATATTGGTCATGCTGTTAATAAAATTATCAAAGATATCATTATCAAATCAAAAGGTTTAAGTGGTTATGATTCCCCGTATATTCCAGGATGGGATTGTCATGGCTTACCCATTGAACAAAAAGTCGAAGAGCAAGTTGGTAAACCAGGAGTTAAAGTATCTCCAGCTGAATTTCGCCAAATTTGTCGCGATTATGCGGCTTCACAAGTTGAACTACAAAAAGCCGATTTTATTCGTATGGGCGTACTTGGTGATTGGCAAAATCCTTATCGCACCATGAATTATGATACAGAAGCCAACATCATTCGAGCTTTAGGTAAAGTGATTGAAAATGGTCATTTAGTTAAAGGCGCAAAACCGGTTTATTGGTGTACTGATTGTATGTCTTCTTTAGCGGAAGCCGAGGTTGAATATTATGATAAATCATCACCAGCAATCGATGTAAAATTTAAAGCGGTTGATAATCAAGCCGTCGCAAATAAATTTGGTATCAATACCAATTTATCTATTTATGCTGTTATTTGGACAACCACACCTTGGACATTACCAGCTAGCCGAGGGATTGCTTTAAATGCAGATTTTGAATATCAACTTGTTCAAATCAATGATAAAGAGTGTCTAATCTTAGCCACTGATTTAGTTGAAACTGTGATGAAGCGAGCCAATATCAGCGAATGGAAAGTGTTAGGTAGCTGTCAAGGTAAGGCACTTGAGTTATTACGTTTTAAACACCCATTCCTTGATTTTGATGAACCTGTGGTACTTGGCGAGCACGTTACTATTGATGCAGGTACGGGTGCAGTACATACCGCACCGGGTCATGGTACAGAAGACTTTATGGTCGGTCAAAAATATGGTCTTGAAGTAGCAAATCCCGTTGGAGGTAATGGTTGTTACCTACCGGGTACTGGTGCTGGATTAGATGGTTTATTTGTATTCAAAGCCAATAAAGTTGTCGTTGAAATATTAAAAGAACATAACGCGTTACTACACTTTGAAAACATCGAACATAGCTATCCATGTTGTTGGCGTCATAAAACACCGGTCATTTATCGCGCAACACCGCAATGGTTTATCAGCATGGATAAACAAGGTTTACGAGTAAATTCATTAAAAGAGATCAAGCAAGTTCGCTGGATCCCAGATTGGGGACAAGCACGTATTGAAACCATGGTAGCTAATCGACCAGACTGGTGCATTTCTCGCCAACGCACGTGGGGCGTGCCAATGACGTTATTTGTTCACAAAGAGACCGAAGAACTTCATCCAGACACGTTAGCATTAATTGAAAAAATCGCTAAATTAGTTGAAAAAGATGGTATTCAAGCCTGGTGGGATGCGGATATTAAAGACCTTTTAGGTCCTGATGCAGAAGATTACCGAAAAGTACCCGATACATTAGATGTTTGGTTTGATTCAGGATCGACATTCTATTCGGTCGTAGCCTCACGCCCTGAGTTTGAAGAACATGAAGCCGATCTTTACCTAGAAGGTTCTGATCAGCATCGTGGTTGGTTTATGTCTTCATTAATGTTATCAACGGCTATCAATAACCAAGCACCTTATAAACAAGTATTAACACATGGCTTTGTGGTTGACGGGCAAGGTCGCAAAATGTCTAAATCGCTTGGTAATATTGTCACACCACAAGAAGTGATGAACAAACTTGGAGCCGATATTTTACGTTTATGGATTGCATCGACTGATTATTCAGGCGAAATGAGTTATTCGGATGAAATTATTAAACGCGCGGCTGACAGTTATCGCCGAATTCGTAATACTGCGCGCTTTTTACTCGCTAATTTAAATGGTTTTGATCCAATGAAAAATATGGTTAAACCAGAAGATATGGTCATACTTGATCGCTGGGCAGTGAGTATGGCAAAAGAAGCACAAGAGCAGATCATTCAGGCTTATGAAAATTATGATTTCCACAAAGTGGTGCAACGTATTATGCAATTTTGCTCAATCGAAATGGGCTCATTCTATTTAGATATCATCAAAGATCGCCAGTACACAGCTAAAAGCGATAGTATTGCTCGCCACAGTTGCCAAACGGCTTTATATCATATTGCACAAGCAATGGTTCGTTGGATCGCGCCAATTTTATCTTTTACCGCAGACGAAATTTGGCAATATCTACCAATGACAAACAAACAAGAATTTGTTTTTGAAGATGAGTGGTATAGCTCACTCTTTGCTTTGTCAGATAACGAAGCTTTAAATAGCGAATATTGGGCGCAGATTTTAGCGATTCGTAGCGAAGTGAATAAAGTGCTTGAACAAGGTCGTAACGATAAAGTGATTGGTGGCGCCCTTGAAGCTGCTGTTACGCTTTATGCTGACGAAGATATTGTCGCAACATTAGCTAAATTAGAGAATGAATTACGCTTTGTCTTACTTACATCACAAGCGAGCGTAAAACCATTACAATCAGCGCCAGCCAATGCTGTGCAAAGCGATATTCAAGGACTGAAAATTGAACTCGCTAAGGCGCAAGGTGATAAATGCCCTCGTTGTTGGCACTATACTGTCGATAATGAGCCAACAACACACTTATGTAAACGTTGTGCAGAAAACATTCACGGCCAAGGCGAAGTGCGACATTTTGCATAGCGATAAGCCATTTAGCACATTAAAATAAGCTATAGCCTCTCTTTATAGCTATCTAGTATCCTTTCCGCCGACAATTGTCGGCGGAAATATAATAATGAGCACAGACTTATATGAAAAAAGATAACGGACTTTACTGGTTATTATTTGCAATCATTGTTTTTATCATTGATATCGCAAGTAAATTTTGGATTTTAAATAACTTCTCACTATTTGAATCAGTGAACCTATTACCCTTCTTCTCAATTACTTATGTACGCAATATTGGCGCTGCCTTTAGCATTCTTGAAGGTCAACGTACGATGCTTGCCGCTATCGCCTTGATTATCAGTGCCGTGATTTTGTATATGTTATACCGTAATACTCGCCAGCAAAAATTAGAAAATTTTTCATTATCGCTGATTTTAGGTGGTGCATTAGGTAATTTATTTGATCGCCTTTATCATGGTTTTGTCGTCGACTTTCTTGATGTCAATTTTGGTGATTGGCACTATCCAACCTTTAATATCGCAGATTGTGCAATCTGCATGGGTATTGGATTATTTATCTTCTGTAATTATAAAAAACCGAAGAAGACTGTATAGTATGCAAATTATTTTAGCTAATCCTCGTGGTTTTTGTGCTGGTGTTGATCGTGCTATCACCATCGTTGAACGTGCACTTGTATTATTTGGTGCACCAGTTTATGTGCGCCACGAGGTTGTACATAATCGCTATGTTGTTAATCGTCTAAAAGAGTTAGGGGCGATCTTTATTGAAGATATTAGCGAAGTACCCGACAACACCATTCTTATATTTTCGGCACATGGTGTGTCTAAAGCGATCCGAGAGGAAGCCAAACAACGCAAACTCCGCGTTTTTGATGCGACTTGTCCACTCGTAACCAAAGTGCATATGGAAGTTGCTCGATCAAGCTATCGTGGCGAAGAGGTCATTTTAATCGGACATGCAGGTCACATCGAAGTAGATGGTACAATGGGGCAATATAACAATCCCGAAGGTGGCATCTATTTAATTGAATCGATTGATGATGTACAAAAGCTACAGGTAAAAAACGAAAATAACCTTTGCTTTACCACGCAAACAACGTTATCAGTTGATGATACAGCCGAGATCATTACTGCTTTAAAAAAACGTTTTCCTAATATTCGCAGTCCTCGCAAAAATGATATCTGCTATGCGACAACCAATCGCCAGCAAGCCGTTAAACAGCTATCATCACGTGCCGATATTGTCTTTGTCGTTGGTTCTAAAAATTCGTCTAATTCCAATCGCCTAGCCGAGCTAGCAAGGCGAAACAGCAAACAGGCTTATTTAATTGATTTTGCTTCTGATATCCGCAAAGAATGGTTGATAAATGCACAGACAATCGGTGTAACAGCCGGCGCTTCTGCCCCTGATATTTTAGTACAGCAAGTGATTAATCATTTAAAAAGCCTCGGTTGTACATCACTCATTGAAACAGATGGCATTTTAGAAAATATCACCTTTGAAATTCCCAAAGAGCTTCGGATTGATATTAAGCCAATTTAATTTAAGAAGAAGCTTTCAGTCCCTGAAATTTTGCTAATAACGCTTCTTTTGTTTCAACATGTTCAGGGTCGGCAATAATCGCATTTTGAATAGGGCAAACACGCTGACATGTCGAATGATCATAATAACCTACACATTCGGTACATTTATTAGGATCAATTTCATAAGTATCAAAACCCATTGAGATAGCCTCATTTGGGCACTCAGGCTCACACATATCACAATTAATACACTTATTAGTTATTTTTAACGCCATTGCTCTTCTATCTTTACCGACTTCAAAAAATTTTCGCCATTATAGCGCAATCGCCAATAAATCCTAATAAAGATCAAGTTGTCGCTTATTGAGCGACTCAATTATTGTAAAAAACTTTCAGGGAACTATACCTTTTAGTATAAAATAGATAATTTATATAAGATAATTTTCATAATTATTACAATTTATTAAGAATGGTTATCAATTTCATTTATATTTATTGAGATAAAATGTAAAAAACTACAAATAAATTAAAGGATGAAAAGGTTTGTTAAAGTCTATGAAAATTAGATATATAGTTACTGCTATTATCTTCTTAGCAATTATTTATATTGTATACTTAATCACATCTCATTCAGAACCTACCGTTAATTATATTACCTCGCCTGTGACCAAAGGTCATATTGAAAAAACAGTTCTTGCCGATGGTACAATTAGCGCTTTTAAACAAGTTAGTGTTGGCGCACAGGTTTCTGGTCAAATAAAAAAACTCTATGTTGAGTTGGGCGATGAAGTTAAACAAGGCGATATGATTGCCGAAATTGACGATCTTAAACAAAGCAATGATTTAAAACAATCAGAAGCTTCACTTAATAGTTTAGAAGCACAACGAGAAGCCAAACAAGCAAGACTAATTAACTATCAGTTAACCTATGATCGTCAGCACAAACTGGTCAGTAAGGGAGTGGGTATTCAATCAGATTTGGATGCCGCAAAAGCCGAACTTGATGCTATCAAAGCCGATATTGCTGCGCTTAATGCCGATATTGTTAAGGCGCAAGTTGCGGTTGATACAGCGAAAGTTAACTTAGGATATACTAAAATTCGCTCACCCATTGATGGTGTGATTGTCGCCATTCCTGTCGATGAAGGACAAACAGTTAATTCTGTCCAAAGTGCACCAACCATTGTTAAAGTAGCGCAGCTTGATAAAATGACTATTGAAGCGCAAATTTCTGAAGCTGATGTGGTCAATGTTAAAAAAGGGATGCCAGTTTATTTTACCATTTTAGGGCAACCTAATAGGCGTTTTGATGGTTTAACTCTACGTGCGATAAAGCCGGCACCAGACTCAATTAATACCGAAACAACCTTGTCAGGCTCATCATCAACAAAAAGTGCAATTTATTACAATGGATTGTTTGATGTAAATAATCCAGATCATGTTTTAAGAATTTCAATGACAGCACAAGTTTATATTGTCTTGTCTGAAGCAAAAGATGTATTAACCATTCCTTCTCAAGCAATCCAAAAAAAATTAGGCAATAATAAAGCTATTGTTTATTTATTAAATAAAAGTAAAAAAATTGAAGAACACGAAGTTATTTTAGGTATCGATAATAATGTCAATGTTGAAATAAAATCGGGTATTAAAGAGGGTGATATTGTTGTAGTAAGTAGTACTAATGGAGCGTCAATAGGTAATAATGCAAGATCCCCAAGGATTCGATTCTAATATGGCAAAGAATATACCTCTTATCAAGCTTGAAAATATTGTTCGTGAATTTCCAGCAGGTGATTCAACCATACAAGTTCTTAAAGGCATCAATCTGACAATTAATGCAGGTGAAATGGTGGCGATTATTGGGGCATCAGGGTCTGGTAAATCCACTTTGATGAATATATTAGGCTGCCTAGATAAACCAACCACTGGCACTTACTCCATTGGCGGACGGACAACAAGTAAATTGTCACTTGATGAACTCGCCGAATTACGTCGCGAGCATTTTGGCTTTATCTTTCAACGTTATCATTTGTTAAATGCACTAACTGCACAAGGCAATGTAGAAATTCCAGCCATTTATGCTGGCGTGACCAGTGAACAACGGCAAAAAAGAGCGGACGAAATTTTAACACGTTTAGGACTTGCCGATAAAATACATAATAAACCTAGTCAGTTATCAGGAGGACAACAACAACGTGTCAGTATTGGCCGAGCTTTAATTAATGGTGGACAAATCATTTTAGCTGATGAACCAACCGGAGCCCTCGACCGCAAAAGTGGCTTAGAAGTGATGGCAATATTGCAAGAGTTACACCAACAAGGCCACACAGTTATTATTGTTACACACGATGCAAATATTGCCCAAAATGCTCAGCGAATTATTGAAATTAGTGACGGTAATATTATTTCTGATTCAATAAACCCCAAATACCAATCTGAACAAAGTGATAATCGTCAAATTAAGCAAATCGAAGCAACTAAAACCCAAGATAACTTCTTGGCAAAATATTATCGTTTTCGTGATGCTTTTAAGATGGCTATGTTGTCGATGCTTTCACAGCGATTACGTACTGTCTTAACGATGTTAGGTATCATTATTGGTATTGCCTCTGTGGTATCAGTTGTTGCATTAGGGCAAGGCACAAAGCAGAAAATTTTATCTAACATTAATTCGTTGGGAACAAGCACGCTTGAAATCTATCCTGGCTCAGGCTTTGGTGATCGCAATGCAGATAAAATCACGACACTACGCTCATCTGATGCCGATTTTTTGGCTCAGCAAAGTTTTGTTCACAGCACCACGCCAAACCTATCAACGGGTGTTTATTTTCGAATTAACAACTTAGCTGTAACAGGAACCGTAAATGGTGTTGGAGAGCAATTCTTTGCAGTTCGTGGTTATACTATTTCTCAAGGAAAATCGTTTGATGAAACAAGTATTATTACTTCAGCACAAGATGCGGTAATTGATGAAAATACCGTTAAGCGACTCTTTGTCGATCAAAACCCTATTGGAAAAATTTTAATGGCCGGCCAGCTACCCGTAAGAATCATTGGCGTTGCGACTAAACAACAACAAGGGTTTGGTAGTAATGAAAGCTTGAATATTTGGTTACCTTATACCACTGTGATTAATCGTATGGTAGGTCAAACTTCGTTAAAAAGCATCACTGTACGCGTTCAAGATAATGTCGATTTATCAATTGCAGAACAAACCATTAATCAAATTATGTTAAAACGACATGGCACTAAAGATTTTTTCATTTTTAACTCAGACAATATACGAGAAACCATTAACTCATCAGCTTGGGTAATGACACTCTTGGTCTCGGCTATTGCACTCATTTCACTGATTGTTGGAGGCATTGGTGTGATGAATATTATGCTAGTATCGGTCACAGAAAGAACGCGAGAAATTGGCGTACGTATGGCCGTTGGCGCGCGTTCAAGTGACATATTACAACAATTTTTAATTGAAGCCGTATTAGTTTGTTTAACGGGTGGAACAATAGGTATTTTGCTTTCGTTTGCTATTGGTTTTATTTTTAATTCCGTTGTTACATCGTTTGCTATGAGTTTTTCATCAATAGCCGTTGTAGTGGCATTTAGCTGCTCAAGCATAATTGGCATTATTTTTGGTTACTTTCCTGCAAAACGTGCAGCAAAACTTGATCCTATTTATGCTTTAGAGCGAGAATAGTCATATTACTATAATAAAAAATCCCTTTGCACAAAATGATACAAAGGGATCTAAATGATTAATTTATTCAATTGATTTCTTTAAGTTTGATAATCATTTATTTTTTAATAGAATGAGATTTTTCTTTTATTTTTACATTAGGATCTAAACCTACTACAAATGCGGTTACTCTTGCATAATCATCAATAAATGCCTCATCACTGGTTCTATTAAGCTGATTTGTTATGATATAAAATTTACGATTCACAATAACAGTAGGGATAGATTCTGGTTTCATTTCTTTAATCGCATCAGCTTGCTGTGCCATAAACGCTTTAACTAAAAAGTTATCTTTTGTTTTATCAAACTCTTCAGCACTGATACCTAATTTTTCAAAAACCATTTTAATATCATCAGCAGTTTTTATTGTTTTATCTTTTTGCACCGCATGATAAAGTGCATCAGAAGCTTTATCTTCGATACCTAATACATTAGCCACAGCCCATGCTTGCGCAAGCTCTTTAGCTAATGGACCAAAATCCTCTAAATGGTAGCGTCTAAATTTAACGCCTTCTGGTAAAGCTTTACCAATAGTTTGTGAGCCTTGATGTTGAATTTCAAATCTAAAACAGCTTGGACAATTAAACGAAAAGAACTCAATGACTTCTTTGTCAGGTGAGGGATTAGTTGGCAATGCCGCATATTGTTTACCTAATTCAATCGATGTTTGTACATTTGCTATGGTTGGTTTTGATGTGTCGGCTTTAGCCGATGTTTTTTCTCCATCTGCAAAACAACTTACAGAAGAAAGCAAGACACTAATTGCAATAAGTGTTTTTTTCATCTTAATAATTCTCCTTATTCTTTTATAATCCCACGTGCTTTTAATAATGCGGATTTAAAATCTTCTTCATAATCTTTTTTTAGACCCGGAATAGCTTCGTTCTTATCTGAGTCTCGCATTTTTAAATGATAAATTAATACTTCATCACTCAAGTCTTTTAATTCACCTTCAAAACCAGCCTCTTTTCCCAATTTAGCTAAAAATTGTAATAAGTTAAGATCAGAATCGCTTTCCCAAGCTGGTTGTAATAATTCCATTACTTCATCAATACGATGACATTTCATAATTAATACCTTTTTAAATCCTCAATTTAATTGAAGATGATATGAAATCTTATTTACATATATCTAAATAAATTATTCCAAAACGTAAGGCAATAACGCGCATATCCATTATTGCCAACCTAAAAATCGACACAATCATAATATTTAATTGATTAAACTACACCTTAAAAAGAGACTGGTATATACTCAGTTTTAATAATAGTTGAGTCAGTCTGATTAAAATGTGTATGCTGAAACTTAAAATAACTTTGCTATATAGTAATGTTATTTTGTTTTTTCGCAATGTAAAAGAGAAACAATTTATGGAAAAACTGTCTATTACTGCAATCATTTTAGCTGGGGGAAAAAGCACTCGCATGAATGGCAAAGACAAAGGTTTATTATTATTAAATCAAAAACCACTCTATCAACATGTCATTGACCGTATCAAACCTCAAACTGATTCAATCATGATTAATTGTAATAATAATGTTAGCCAATATCAAACAGCTGGATATCCAGTGTTTAGCGATGTTTTAACCGGATACTTTGGTCCATTATCAGGTATTTATAGTGGGTTATTATATAGTACGACTGATTGGAACTTATTTGTTAGTTGTGATACCCCTTTTTTACCGAATGATTTAATCGCACGTTTAGCTGTGCATACCTTAACCCATACAGCAATTTATCCTATTGATGGTAAATATCATCACCCAACCATCCTACTTATTCACAAGAGCGTTATTCAACAAGTTAGAAGTTATTTAGAACAGGGTAATCGTAAATTAATATTATTTTTAGAACAAATCAATGCAAAATGGGTCGATTTTAATGATCAGGCTTCTTGTTTTATTAATATCAATACGCCTAAAGAACTTAAACAAGTAAATCAGCTGACAAAGTAACCAAACATACAAAGAGGATAACGATATAATCCATATAACAATAATTTATCAATAGTTAATTTCACCGAAACACTGATCTAAGGTAATACGTTCATGCCCGCTTCTAATACCTAGCAACACATTAGGTTAACCATTTTTTAAATTGCTCAGTAAATAATTCTATCTCTTCATTTTGAGTAGACCATGAAGTACAAAAACGCAAGCCAATATGATTACAATCAGTTTGGCCAAGATTATCAACAGAATAATGAGCGAGAATTTTTTCAGCCAATTGATTAGGGAAATTAACAAATAACTGATTACTTTGTGGTTTAGCTGCAAATGTTAATCCTGCTTTCTCAAATATCGTTTTTAATTTATCGGCCATCTGATTACTATGCTTGCCTAGCTCAAAATAAAGGTTATTTTGCATTAGCGCATTCATTTGTGCTGCCACAATCCAACTTTTCGCGAATATTGCACCTTTTTGTTTCATACTGAAACGAAAATCTTGATTAATAGCAAGGTTATTAAATACCACCGCTTCACCAGCCAAAGCACCAACTTTAGTACCACCAATATAAAATACATCTGTGTATTTTGCTAAGTCAGGAAAAGATATGTCATTATCCTTCGCCGCTAAAGCCATAGCTAAACGCGCTCCATCTAAATAAAGATAAAGGTCATTTTTTTGACAAAATTGATATAATTTTTTGATCTCCTGCTTGGTATATATAGTGCCAAGTTCTGTTGTGTTTGAGATATATACAAGCTTAGGTTGCACCATATGTTCATCACAATGATCAGCTAAAACGGGCTTAATCAGTTCAGGCGTTAGCTTTCCATCTTCTGTTTGTACTGTTAACACTTTATGCCCAGTTGCCTCGATAGCCCCAGTTTCATGCACATTTACGTGCCCAGTATCAGCCGCAATCACCGCCTGATAAGGTCTTAAGATATGTGAAATGACCACTAAATTAGTAATCGTACCCCCCGGCATAAAATGAATATCAGCATTAGGCGACTGTAACTGTATTTTTATGTTTTCTCTTGCCTGGTTACAACATTGATCTAAACCATACCCACTGAACTTCTTATCAGTAATATCAATAACACTTTTGAGCAATGTAGGATGAATAGTCTGATTATAATCATTCAAAAAATCATACATATGATTACCTTTATCGTTTAGCTTTGTATAAAATGATGTAATATTAATTACACATGAATATAACACTTTTAAAAGATGGGTTCTATGAACAAACAAAAAATTATCGGCATTAATGGCTATAGTGGCAGCGGTAAAACAACATTGCTGAAAAAGATCATTCCATTGCTTATTGAACAAAATTTTAAAGTCGGCTCAATAAAACACGCTCATCACGATATTGAAGTCGATATTCCAGGTAAAGATAGTTATGAATTACGGAAGGCTGGATCCTTACAAACAATTGTTGCTTGTGATAAGCGATATGCTGTGTTTCATGAAACACCAAATAAGCCAACCGATTTAATCACACTCATTAATCAATTTAATGATGTTGATATGATATTGATAGAAGGTTTTAAACACGAAAAGATTCCTAACATTATTTGCCACCGCAAAACAAATAAAAAAGCACTTTATATTGACGAGTTTACCATAGCGGTTGCAAGTGATGAGCCGTTAACTACTTCTTTACCAGTATTGGATATCAATCAACCACTTCAAATTGTTGAATTTATAAAAAACTATTTATTTAAACAATAATATAGCGTATCTTATTTACCAAATTTTTACTTTATAGTCTATAAAACATACATGATTCCTTTATTAAAAAAATTAAAATACATTTTAAGCATTACCAAAAAAGGAATAATCGGACTCATCTTGCTATCTCTCTTTTCTACTTTAGTTATGCGCTGGGTAAATCCTCCATTCGGTTCTATGTTAATGATAGAGCGCAAGATTATGCATTGGAACACACCACAACAACGAATCTGGAAAGATCTAGATAAAATTTCAGACAATATAAAAATTGCAGTAATAGCATCAGAAGATCAGAATTTTCCTGCACACCGAGGATTTGATTTTAAAGCTATTCGCCTAGCACTAGACCATAATCAAAATAGTAAAAAGATTAAAGGCGCTAGCACAATCACTCAGCAAGTGGCTAAAAATATCTTTTTATGGTCATCTCGCAGTTGGATTCGTAAAGGAATTGAGTCTTGGTTTACATTATGGATAGAGTTATTTTGGTCAAAAGAACGTATACTCGAACTCTATTTAAATTGTGCAGAATGGGGAGAAGGTATTTTTGGTATTGAAGCCGCATCTCAGCACTATTTTAATGTCAGTGCCAGCCAGTTAACATCACGGCAAGCAAGTTTACTTGCAGCAGTATTACCTAATCCAAGACGTTGGAGTCCAATAACACCAAGCAAGAGAGTCCAAAAAAAAGCAAAATGGATTCATACCCAAATGCGTAATTTAGGCAATAACAATTATCTTAAAAAACTAAAATAACCACTTATTCCTAAATAAATTTTTGGATAAATTCAGGCACAATTTTACTTGCTGGACCATAAATTTTTGTTTGAAATAAACTTTGTTTAAGACTAGGTTCTAGATTAAGTTCAATCGTTTCAGCACCAGATAAATTGGCTTCTTGCACAAAACCGGCAGCAGGATAAACATTACCTGAAGTACCAATAGCAATAAAATAATCAGCTTGCGAAAGTGCATCATAGATTTTATCCATCTGTAGTGGGATCTCTCCAAACCAAACAATATGCGGGCGAATAAATGGATTTTGTTTATAATCCACATCTTTTTCGCACTCAATAATTTGCCCTGTTTTTTCATTACGAACTTTTAATAATTCCCCATGCATGTGAATAGTATTTTTAGATCCAGCTTGTTCATGTAAATTATCCACATTTTGTGTCACAATTAATACATTTTCTGAGCCTAATTTTCTTTCTAACTCAGCTAAAGCAAGATGTGCTGCATTTGGTTTAACATTGGCATCTTGTAATTTATTGCGCAACATATTATAAAATTGATGAACCGTTATAGGATCTCGAATATACCCTTCATAAGTGGCAACATCATCGACATTATAGCCTTCCCACAACCCATCTTGCGCACGAAATGTTGATAGTCCCGACTCAGCTGAAATACCAGCGCCTGTTAAAATGACAATTTTAGGTATCTTCATAATGGATATATACACCTTTCCCTTTGCTATTAAATTATTTTGTTATAAGTTAAACATCAACCATAGTAATTACTTTTTTTAAAAAAAGTGAATAAAATTATTACTTGTATTCAGTAGTAAACATCTGTAATGCTGGTTTATTTAGTCTTTGATATTGGCTGTAAGCCGTTGCCACTTTCAGTCGGATAGCTTCTTTAGATTCACCTTTCAACCAACTATCAATCATCGCATAAACACTATACGCTTCTGGTGCCATTCGATGCATAGTCAAAATCAAAGGCGTGATGCCTAAACGAGATAGTGGTGGTGTAAAATATTGTTGGCTTTTGCAAGCAAATACTGCCGCATAACGTGATTTTTGTTTTTCTTGTTGTTCTTTTGATAATGTATCCCAGCGCCAGCTATCAGGCAGATACTTCTTCCATGACCATTCCATTAATGAATCGTGGCCAATATAGACAACCAGATCAGCACTGCCACCTGCCATGATCGTTTTATCACTTAATTTAAACGCTTTTACCTTTTTGCCTGCTGAGTAGTCAATAAAATCATCAACAGTATCGTTAATATATTTGCCATTATACGCCTGTGCAATTAGATAGACATCTTTGTCTTGGTGTTTGTAAATAATTTCTTCTAATATTATTCCTGATTTGGGTCGATTAATTTGTACAATTTGCCACTCTTTTTGCTTAGAAAAATAGGTTTTAAACCCGTAAGCAGCCCCCCAATAAAGGTTGTTTTTGGGATCTTGACCATTACCTATCGCCTTTGGAACAGGTGCAATCTTTTGATATTTGTTA
This sequence comes from Gilliamella sp. App2-1, assembly GCF_001690255.1. Taxonomy (NCBI): domain Bacteria; kingdom Pseudomonadati; phylum Pseudomonadota; class Gammaproteobacteria; order Orbales; family Orbaceae; genus Gilliamella; species Gilliamella sp. App2-1. The sequence goes on along the minus strand of NZ_LZGR01000006.1, from coordinate 7,266 downwards.
TCACAAAGCGCCACCAAAACATGGATCACTTTGGGATCGGCAAAACAGGGCAAGGAGAGTATGAAATAAATAATCGATGCAAACCATAACTGTGTTTTTCTTTTCTTCATTTAAGATTGTTACCTTAAAGGCCGTATTTATAACTACATTATTTTTTATATAGACTTTATAGCATAGCTATTCTACTATTTAGTAAGACGAGTTAACAAAAAATAAATAAATTTTATATAGGTATATGAAAAATGAAAACAATTGGTTTAATCGGAGGGATGAGTTGGGAAAGCACCACAACTTATTATCAAGTTATTAATCAAACTATTGCCAAATCATTAGGTGGCCTGCATTCAGCAAAAACAATTTTATATAGCGTTGATTTTCAAGCGATTGAAAATTGCCAAGCCAATAATGAGTGGAATAAAAGCGCAGAAATTTTAATTGATGCGGCTAAAAGAGTAGAATTAGCTGGTGCAGATTTTATTGTAATTTGTACTAATACCATGCATAAAGTTGCAGATCAAATCCAAAAAGCAATTAATATTCCGATTATTCATATTGCCGATGTGACAGCTAAACATTTACTAGCACAAAATATTAAATCGGTCGCTTTGTTAGGTACTAAATATACAATGGAGCAGGACTTTTATAAATCTAAACTGATCGATAAAAATTTAAATGTGCTTATTCCAGAATCTCAAGACAGAAATATCATTAATCAGATCATTTATGATGAACTTTGCAAAGGTATTATTCAGCCTGATTCTAAGCAAGCCTATCTTAATATTGTTGATAAACTCGTTAAAAATGGCGCAGAAGGTGTTATTTTAGGCTGTACGGAAATAGGGTTATTAATCTCTCAATCCGATCGTAATATACCTTTTTTTGATACAGCCTTAATTCACGCACAAGAGGCAGCATTACTTGCAATAAGTTAATAAGTTATTCTTCGTTCGTATATTCTAGTATATCACCCGGTTGGCAATCTAGATGTTTGCAGATTGCTTCGAGTGTTGCTAGTCTAATTCCTTTTACTTTACCTTGCTTAAGTAATGATAAATTTTGTTCTGTAATACCAACTGCTACCGCTAGATCTTTTGATTTAACTTTACGTTTTGCTAGCATTACGTCTAAATTTATTATAATTGGCACATATGGCTCCTTTTAAATAAATTGTTTATTTTCTTCAGCTAGTTGGCAAGCCTTTTTTAGTATTTGACCTATAAGCATAATACTCATGGCAGGAAATAGCGTTATAATATCATCACTAGAAAAAGAAATAGAAAAGTAACGTGCTGACGACTCTTGATTATAAGTTAAGATCATTGTTAATAAAGGTTCAGATAAAAAACTTATAACCACCCAAAAAACAAGCAATTTGCCAAATACGTAACAATGGTTAGCTGATTTTACCGAAAAATACTCTGATTGACTGTAATTAATAAACAATAATCTAAGTTGATAAAACGCATAAGCTAAAATAAGTATTAATGAAGTATCGATTAACATTGCGATAGTCGCTTGCCATCCAGATAACGATTTAGGATCAACATTATCAATCCCACTTTGGATAAAAGAAAACCCTCCAAATTCAAGCCCAATATTTTGCATACCCAAAAAATAATATAAGAATGGGCATATTGAGCTAATTAACATAATTAGAATAGGAATTAATGTTAATAATGCCATGAAGCGACAATATTGATTCAATCGAGAATGTGTTTTAGTCATATCTGTGTTCATCTTTATATCCTTTCTTTTATAAAACTGTACACAATATAACATAAACAAAATTTAAAACAATAAAAAATTAAAATAAAACGATAATTTTTTATTGTTTTATTAGGTTAGAATACAAAAAAAACCTTACTTTTTTATCAGTAAGGCCTAAGAAGTTAACAATAACAAATCAACTATGCTTCAATAGCCACTCGTAATTTTTTCATTGCATTTTTTTCGAGTTGGCGAATACGTTCAGCTGAAACACTATATTTATCAGCTAAAACTTGTAATGTAGATTTGCTATCATCTGAGTCTAACCAACGTGCTTTGATAATATCTTGGCTACGTTCATCCAATTTTAATAATGCATCGTGTAACTTATCTGTTGCATCATTTTCCCAATTATCATTTTCTATTGATTTTGAAAAATCAGAATTACTGTCTTCTAAGTAAAGTGCTGGTGCAACAATTGAATTATCATCGTCATCACTATCTATATCAAATGACATATCTTGTGCTGACATGCGAGATTCCATTTCAAGTACATCTTTACGACTTACACCTAACTCATCAGCCACCATATCAACTTCAGCATTATTAAACCAACCTAAACGTTGTTTGGTCTTCCTTAAATTAAAAAATAGCTTTCTTTGTGCCTTAGTCGTTGCAACTTTAACAATACGCCAATTTTTTAATACGTATTCATGAATTTCGGCTTTTATCCAGTGCACAGCAAATGAGACTAAACGCACCCCCATTTCTGGATTAAAACGGCGTACGGCTTTCATTAAACCAATATTGCCTTCTTGAATTAAATCAGCTTGCGGTAAACCATAGCCAGAATACCCACGAGCAATATGCGCAACAAAACGTAAATGAGATAATATCAATTGTCTTGCTGCATCAACATCATCATGATAATAAAGTTTTTCGCCTAATGATTTTTCTTCTTCTGCTGTTAGCATCGGATAGGTATTAATCATACGAATATATGATTCAATATTACCTTGTGGAATTAAAGCACCTACTTGCATTTTTATATCAGTACCCATTTAACTCCCCCTTAAATTAACTAGTTTTTGTCACATAGATAAGATGCAACAATTAAAAACGTTAAACTAACTTTGATTTATTAATTAGACCTTCAAGCTATAAATTAGTTCATATTTTTTATTTAAAATTAATAAAACATCTTGCTAGGATCAACATTTACAAAAACTAATATACATTCTAATTAGTTATGTCGAAATAGCTAGGTAATTTGTGTCATTTTTAAATATTTTTTAGTCGCAACAAGCGATGAAAACCATCCAATAATTATAGTAATAAATATAATTAATAAGCTTTCATCCCATGATAAGCCTTCAATATGAATAATTGTCCCAAAAGCATCAGAAACATTCAATATAATTGATTCTATTTGAAAGATAAATATTTTCGATAATACCAACGAAACGATAGAGCTAATAAAACCTATAAAAATCCCACTATATAAAAAAGGACGTAAAATAAACCCTTCTGTTGCACCAATTAATTGCATAACAACTATAGTTTGTTTTCTAGCAAAAATATTTAAGCGAATACTATTACCGATTACAAGTGACACAGCAATAATCATAAAGATGGAAATAATCCAAAAAACAGATCTAACCATATTAGTTAACGCTGTTAATCGAGTAAACCAGCTATCATCTAACTTTATATCATCTATGCCATCAATATTGAGTAATTCAACTTGTAATCGATGCAATACAACTGTCTTTTTTGCTTCATCTTTAGGTATAACAATGGCTACTGCCGGCAGTGGATTTTCATCTAATAAATCTAATGCGCTACTGAATCCAGACCATATTCTAAATTCCTCTTTTGTTTCATCTCGAGAAAGATAATCAATTTTATCAACCTCAGGGTAAGATTTGAGTTTGACTAGTAATTCTGTAGTTTTCTCCGAGGTTAATTCTTTATTGATATAAATAGTTAAATTAGGCGTTGGATACCATTGATGTGCAGCCTGACTGGCATTTTTCCAAAGTAAATAGCTAATAGTTGGTAGCGTAATAGAAATCGCAATAACAAAAATAGTCAGTAATGATGCAAAAAGATGTTGAGTAAAATCATTAAAGGCATTGCGCCAAGCATAACTAATTTGCCTTTTCCAACGAGACAAAAAAGTATTTTTCGTTTCTTTCGATTTAGTAAATTTGATAGTAGTATTTCGCATCAATTTTTAAACTCTAAACGCCCTTGATTTAAATGCAGTATTCTATGATGCTTACGACGAATAAGCCCTATATTGTGCGTTGCCATCAAAACAGTCACACCTGACCGATTAAACTCTTCAAAAAGCTTTAAGATATCTTTAGAAAGCTTATCGTCTAAATTACCGGTCGGTTCATCAGCAAGCAAGACACTAGGGCGATTAACAATTGCACGAGCTATACCCACTCGTTGTTGTTCTCCACCTGATAATTGTATAGGATAAAATTTCATCTTATTTATCAATCCGACTTTATCCAATGATGCTGAAACCCGTCTGCGAATTTCTTCTATTGGTTTACCTAAAATAATTAATGGAATAGCAACATTATCATAGACAGTATGATCCATTAATAGCTGATGATCTTGAAATACCATACCAATAGTGCGACGTAAAAATGGCATATCGTGTCTTTTTAGGTTTGAAACATTAATACCATTTAGTAGTACTTGACCATCATTGGCTTTCTCTAAACCACAAATTAACCGCATTAAAGTACTTTTACCTGCACCAGAATGCCCCGTTAAAAATGCCATTTCTCCAGATGATAAAGTAAAGTTTATATTCTGTAATGCTGGTTTACCACCAGAATAAACTTTACTTACACGCTGAAATTCGATCATGACTTTTCTCTATTCATCTGCTTCATCAAATAAAGCATTTATAAAATCATTGGCAACAAAAGGCCTTAAATCTTCAATCTTTTCACCAATGCCTATATAACGTATTGGGATATTAAACTGATCTGCGATGCTAAAAATAATCCCACCTTTTGCCGTACCATCTAATTTAGTCAATGTCATTCCTGTTACACCAACCGCTTCATTAAATAGTTTAGTTTGGCTAATCGCATTTTGACCGGTACCTGCATCAATCGTTAACATGATTTCATGAGGTGCTGTTTCATCTTGCTTCTTAATCACTCGTACTATTTTTTTCAACTCATCCATTAAATGAGACTTATTTTGTAAACGACCTGCTGTATCAGCTATTAATATATCTATTTTTTTTGCTTTCGCTGCTTGTATTGCATCAAAGATAACAGATGCCGAATCTGCATTGGTATGCTGTGCAATAACAGGGATATGATTACGTTCCCCCCAAACTTGCAATTGTTCAACAGCAGCAGCACGAAATGTATCGCCAGCGGCAAGCATAACTGATTTACCTTGTTGCTGAAATTGACGGGCTAATTTACCAATTGTCGTTGTTTTACCTACACCATTAACACCAACCATTAAGATAACAAATGGGTTATGAGTATTAATATCAAGTGGTTTATCTACTCCATCTAAAATAGATTTCATTTCTTGTTTTAAAAGCACATGTAAAGCATCAGCATCTTTTAGTTCTTTTCTTGAAGCTTGCTTTGTTAAGCTATTTATAATTTTTTGTGTTGTATCAAAACCAACATCAGCAATAAGTAACTGTTCTTCTAGTTCTTCAAATAAGGCATCATCGATCTTTTTTCCTTTAAATAGACTTAAAAAACCAGATCCAATATTCTGTTTAGTCTTAAAAAGACCTTTTTTTAAACGGGAGAAAAACCCTTCTTTTTTTTGTTCAACCATAAATAATTTATCCCATGATCATTTAAAGATCATTGTATCTTATTTTAGAATAAAGCCCAATGCATTAGATCTTTTAAAAAGATTATAAAAGAAATATTTCGTGATCCATAACCAGTAAATATCGCTGATTACAAGTAAAGATCTCGAGTTGTGATGAATCGCCATTCACTTAATGGTAACTGGTGAGTAAATAGATTGTACTTGCCAATCTGAACTCGTATTAGACGCAAACAAGGAAAACCGATCGCAGCACACATTCTTCTGACCTGCCGATTTTTTCCTTCTGAGATTGTCATACTTATCCATGAAGTAGGTATTGTTTTGCGTTCTCTAATAGGAGGCTCTCTTTTCCATAACTGCAATGGTTCATCAAGAAAGGTTACTGTGGCTGGCTGTGTGTAAAATTCTTTTAATTGCACACCAGTTCTTAGCTTATCTATAGCCTGTTGATTAATAATACCTTCAACTTGTACCCAATAAGTTTTAGGCAATTTAAACTTTGGTGAACTGATTTTGGCTTGTAATTTACCGTCACTAGTTAACAATAATAACCCCTCACTATCAGTATCTAACCGCCCTGCAGGGTAGAACTTAGGTAAGTTTATAAAGTCTTTTAACGTCTGATATTTTTCATGCGGTGAAAATTGAGTCGTAACATTAAACGGTTTATTAAAGGCTATTAATGAACTCATTCTGTTCTCTTGTTAACAAATAATCTTCATTTGATTAAAATTATTATAAATAATAATTTATTTATAATAAAATAATTAAAAGCAAAAAAGCCCAGCATCACTGCTGGGCTCTCTCTAAATTTAAAAGTCTGGCGGCACCCTACTCTCACATGGGTAATACCCACACTACCATCGGCACTACGGCGTTTCACTTCTGAGTTCGGCATGGGGTCAGGTGGGACCACCGCGCTATTACCGCCAGACATATCCTGTCTTCTCTTCTTCTACATCAATGATGCTATAATAAAATATTATACCTCTTCACCATCAATATCTCAATCCAGAACAAACTGCTTTATCATTCTTTAATCAACCTCAGTCAACCTAGAATATTAAAAACTCTCGCGTAACCCCAAAACAACTCCGAGTTGTAAGGTTAAGACTCTCGGTTCATTAGTATCAGTTAGCTCAATGTATCACTACACTTACACACCTGACCTATCTACGTCTTAGTCTCAAACGGACCTTACTGAATCTCTTCAGGGAAAACTCATCTCGAGGCTAGTTTCGTACTTAGATGCTTTCAGCACTTATCTATTCCGCACGTAGCTACCGGGCAATGCAATTGGCATCACAACCCGAACACCAGCGGTGCGTTCACTTCGGTCCTCTCGTACTAGAAGCAAACCCTCTCAATTTTCCTACGCCCATGGCAGATAGGGACCGAACTGTCTCACGACGTTCTAAACCCAGCTCGCGTACCACTTTAAACGGCGAACAGCCGTACCCTTGGGACCTACTTCAGCCCCAGGATGTGATGAGCCGACATCGAGGTGCCAAACACCGCCGTCGATATGAACTCTTGGGCGGTATCAGCCTGTTATCCCCGGAGTACCTTTTATCCGTTGAGCGATGGCCCTTCCATTCAGAACCACCGGATCACTATGACCTACTTTCGTACCTGCTCGAGCCGTCACTCTCGCAGTCAAGCTAGCTTTTGCCATTGCACTAACCTCCTGATGTCCGACCAGGATTAGCTAACCTTCGTGCT
>NZ_LZGR01000005.1:0-1834 GCF_001690255.1 Gilliamella sp. App2-1 | reverse complement strand
GCTTTATGATTGAAAACAAGCCGTACTGGATAGCCGCCAGTAAAGTCTTACACCTTAATGGCGAAGATGGGCAGCTCAATTCAAGCGTAAGTTATTGGCATGATTTTCCGTTATCATTAGATGACACCCTTTCTCCACAGGAAAAGAAACGTAATACGGTATGTTACCCTCGTACCGTGTCCCTAATTTCATTAGAGAATGATGGCTTGATAGCGATAGAGGATGAAAACACAAAATGGGCCCAAGTGACGGCACTGGATGAGCAAACGCTACCGATACATGGTTGGGTGAATATAAAAGACAATGCACAAGCTCATATCAAACGGCGTAGTCCATGGCACTGGCCTGGGTTTGAAACAATAGAAGAAAAGGCCTCGATAGGTGAATTATCTGACAAGATAGGCAAGAATAAAGTGGCGAAATTAGATTTAGCCGATTACACGCCAGCGATGCGGGCATTACATCAAATCTTAACGGGCACACTGATATATTCAACCCAACGAAAAAAAGACCTACCGCCGCCGACTTTTACGGATAGGGATTTAAAGGAAGGATTACGCCGAAGCTGGACAGCGGAGTTGATAGGGCATTTATTGGTAAAATATGAAAGCGAATGGTATGCCGATGAAGCGTTAAGCAAATGGAACGAAATTGATGAGCTATTTGAAGAAGAAAAACAACAACAAAAAGCAATTATTGAAGCGGGATTAGATGAGCTAGGCATCACCGAGCCTTACCTCCGTGATTTTGCCTTAGAGGTGGTGGACGAAGCGCATAAACATGTCAAATCAAACTGGCAACTAGAAAAAGCACAGCGCATTAAACCGTCACTGTGGTGGAAAGAAGTAGCACAAGCGCAAACTCAAAATCAAACAACCAGCACAGAACAAAGCAATGCGAATACCAATACCAATACCAATACCAATACCTCTAAACTGTCTAATCTATCAACTGATGGCAAGGCATGGTTTATTCATCCGGTAGCGATGATGGATTATTTTAATGTTATAGAAAATAAGAAAACTGAAACTTGGGATAGTGTTACAAACTCTAGAATTGCGTTATTACACCCGAGAATTCGTCAACATACTTTAGATTTTATAAATGACGCTGAAAGCAAATTAAATTTAAAGTTAAGGGTTTCTGATGGTTATAGGTCTATTGAAGAACAAAATAAACTTTACGATAAAGGTAGGAAAAATTCAGATCCTATTGTGACAAAAGTTAAAGGTGGATATAGTTTTCATAATTATGGATTGGCGATTGATGTGGTAGAAATTTTAGATAAAAAAGCCATTTATTTTGACAATAAGCACCCGAAAATAAAAGAAATTGTAGAGATAGCAAAATCATACGGTTTTTTATGGGGTGGGGACTGGGTTACATTTAAAGATTATCCACACTTTGAATTTAGATACGGTTTTACTGCTACTCAACTTTTAAAAAAATATAATGCTGGAGATATAGATGATGAAGGTTATGTCAATATTAATTAATATGTTAATATTTTACTTTCTTATTGGAAATGCTAATGCAGATGTTTTTGAAACTCAATCTTTTTCATCTGAAGGGGCAGAATTAATTTGTGATTATAAAAAAAGTAACGAATTAGTATTAAATGTTTATGGAGAAACATTTGCAAGTAAAATTAAAGTTATAAAAAGTAAACCTCATAATTATAACATCAATGCTAAATTTGATTATTATGATCTCCCGATTTATGAAAAATTTCGCAATATTTTAAGTGTTAATTATGATTTTTATGTTGAAAATGATCAAGTTATTGAATCTTCATTGCTAGACTCTGATTTAAAGCAAGTAATAAAAGATATTT
>NZ_LZGR01000004.1:0-26988 GCF_001690255.1 Gilliamella sp. App2-1 | reverse complement strand
TTATTTATTTTTTTTGATCATTTTTTGTTTGATATTTGGCCGGATTTATTTTATTCTAATTTTATTAATTTAAGATAAATATAAGATAAATATAAGGAGGGAAAATGGATAACATATCTTGGCAAGATATAAGAAAAGTAATTTTAGACTTTCTGCAACAACGGCTTGCCAATAATAGTAATTATAAAAGTGAAACGGCGAAGCTAGAAAAAGCAAAAGAAGCTGGCGATCAGGTTGCAGTAAATGAAGCTCAGCAAAAGTTAGCTGAACTCGCTAAACGGTTTGATTTTGAAACGTGGATGGAAGATGCTGCTATTCGTCGTATTTCATGGCTTATTATCGCAACGCACTTGTCAAAAGGGATTCATCCTAGCTCTAAAGCCTGTAATGCCAATTACAATACGCAGATAAAGCCTAATAATCTGAATAATTTTGTATCGTCTTCTACAGTAAATACCTTACCTTTTGATGCCAGTGGTGCTGCGGCTTTAGACATATTTGGGGTGCTAAACCAAACTGTTAAAAATGATATAACAATTTTACAGCTTATTATTAATAATCATCCTGCTGTTCAAGACGCTTTATCTGATGATAAAAATAAGTCGGTTCTTTATTTAGAAAATTTTAATCAGTTACTTAAAGATAATTGGAGTGATGCACAGGCTTCGGAACTTAACAAGCAATTTTTCTGGCCGAATAGTGAAGAAACTTATTTGTCACAGCATGAAAATAATTACCGCTTACTGATTCCACTGCACCCTAGTGCTTTGTGCCATTTAGTTTACCAAAAGGTACAAACACGATTTTCAGAAGAAAATAAAAATGCACGAGAATTGCGCAGAAAAAAGGATGTTGAGCATCAACCTTATTTTTCTTTCCATGATTTAGCCGTAGTTAAAATAGGAGGCAGTAATGCTCAGAATGCAAGTCAACTTATTGGTAGTCAAATGGGGCGTAACTTTTTATTACCTTCAATGCCTCCCAAATTGACTAAAACTGCTTTTCCTTCAATTTCAAACTTTAAAGAATCTATTTTTGCTAAGTCTCTTCAATATTATTGCCGATATGGGTTTAAATTATTGTTTAATGCGGTTGAAGTCCCAAAAAATACTTTTTCAGTAAGAAATAATAGAAAAGAGGCATTTTTTATTATTTTAACATTAGTTCTTAAGTTTGCTCGCCATATTCAAATTACTCTGCCAGCCGGTTGGAGTTGTGATTATTCACTCAATTTTAAGCAAAAACTTTGGTTAGACCCTAAACGCGCTGATTTAGAGGGCGAAGAAGATTTTAAAAGTCAGTATGAACAAGGCGAATGGCTACTTGATTTAGTAGATCAATTTGCTTTTTGGATTCAAACAATTTTAAAAAATAAGTTTGATAATATTCAAGAACAATTTTCAGATTCTGAATACAGAGAGTGGCGCCGAGAATTTAGTGCTGCGGTGAAAGCAAGTCAACGTAAACGGGAGGGAATCTTTTAATGGCATTGCCTGATTATTATTTATTTTTTGATCATGTCAAAATTCATAATGCTAATGCAATTTCTAGCCCATTAACGTATGGCTTTCCAGCTATTTCGGGGTTTTTGGGTGCTATTCATGCTTTAAGTCGTAAAATTGAATCAGAAAATCCTATTTACTTAGATGGCGTGTTAATCGCTTGCCATGAATGCGATGTACAAGTCTATAGACCCAACGATTATACAGATTATACTTTTCGTTTAACGCGCAATCCGTTGGCCAAAAACGGTAGTACCCGTTCAATTATCGAAGAAGGCAGGGTACATCTTGATATTTCATTATTAATCGAAGTGAGAATAGAAGATTTAGAAACATTATATGACGCCGAGCAACAGAAAGCATTTATCCAACAGATAAAACAAAAACTTTATCAGCAACGTATAGCTGGTGGTCATGTGGTATCTATTGAGGATGTCAAGTTAATTTCTTCTGATAAATCAGATACTGATTTAGCTAATTTATTATTACCAGCTTTTGTTTTGGTGGAAGCACCACAAGATTTACAAGATATCACTGCTGAATTACAGCAACAAGATCCTAATGCTACAGCGCTTGATGCCTTGGTTGAAACTGCAATGTTACATCATTATCCTCAAGAAAAAGATCACTGGCAAACTACATCAGTTAAACAAGGGCGCGGTTGGCTTGTTCCTTTACATTTGGGTTATCAAGCTATTTCACCGTTATTTTCAGCGGGTAAGGTTAAACATGCGCGCAGTAATGAGCATGCCACGCAATTTGTGGAGTGTATTTATGGGCTCGGTAAATGGGTCTTTCCTTTACGCTTGAAAGAGAATTTATCACAGGCTTTTTGGCGTTATAAATGCAGTGAATTGCAATCTAATGATGCAGAAATTTATATTATCAATCAAGAAACCAATTAAGTAAATTTAGAAAATTGTGGAATAAGGAATATATTATGAGTAAAGATAAAATCACCACCGCCAGCGTACTTGCTTTTGAACGTAGTTTCGATATTTCAGATGCGATTTTTGCACAGCAAGATAATGCAGATGACAATAAATTATCTCCTGTTATAGTCACTGAAAAATCAGTCCGAGGCACTATTTCAAATCGTCTTAAAAATGCAGTTGCAAACGATCCAACCAAATTAGATGCTGAAATACAAAAGCCAAATTTACAAACAGTTGATGTCGCTGCGTTAGATGCCGATAAAGATACATTGGTCGTGACATGGAGCTGTAAAGTTTTGCCATTTTTAGGTAAACCTTCCGTGTGTAATGATATCGAATATCAAAAAGAACTAGAAAAAACAACGCAGGATTATATTCAAACGCAAGGAATGCTTAACTTGGCTAAGCGTTATGCTATTAATATCTTAAATGGTCGTTGGTTATGGCGTAATCGTATGGCGGCAGAGCAAATTAGTATTTCGATTATTCGTAAAGATGCTGAAAAACCAATCATCCAAGTCAGTGATGTTAAACAATACCAGCTTAATGCATTTGATTATGATGATAAATCGGTGAATAATCTTGCCAAACTGATTGAAGCAGGATTATCCGGTAAAGAGTTTGTAATTTTTAACGTTGAAGCCAAACTGAAAATGGGCTTAGGTCAAGAAGTTTACCCGTCACAAGAATTAATCCTAGATACTGGCAAAACTAAAAGTAAAGTATTGTATGAGAAGAACAAACAAGCTGCTATGCATTCACAAAAAGTCAGTAATGCTATCCGAACCATCGATACTTGGTATGACGATAATGCACAATTTCCAATAGCGATAGAACCGTATGGCTCGGTCACTTCAATGGGGCATGCTTTCCGCCAACCAAAACAGAAATTAGATTTTTATACCTTATTTGATAATTGGGTTTTAAAAGGTGAAAAACCATCGCTTGATCAGCAACATTATGTAATTGCGGTATTAATTCGTGGTGGTGTCTTTGGTGCCAGCGGTAAGGAGTAAATAAGATGCACTCACATTATTTAGAGTTGCGAGCGATTTCGCAAATTGAGATAACCGAAGTGGATGTGATGAATCAAGTGATGCAATCATTACATCAAATTTTGGTCAATTACCAAGGCAATATCGCAATTAGCTTTCCTTGTTACCATGTGCACCGAACATTAGGCGGAGTAATTCGCCTATTGGGCACCGAGCAGGAACTGCAAAACCTTAAAGCAGATATACAGCAAAAATCATCAATTAGCGATTATGCTTTATTGATGCCTATCACTACAGTACCGACGACGATAAAAGGCTATTTACGTTTTAGCCGTGTTAATCCGAAAGGTCAGAGTGCGTTAAGGCGTGCCGAAAAACGATTAACAGCACAAGGTAAATGGACGTCTGAAGTAAAAAATAAAATGATTGAAAAGTGGGGAAGCGTTCATTTGCAATATCCACACTTTCATTTGAATAGTAAAAGTACAGGGCAAAAATTTATTTTGTGGATAAAGCAAGAAAAATGCCTAGAGCCAGTACAAGGCACATTTAATAGTTATGGGCTAAGCCAAACCGCAACAGTTCCCGATTTTTAAATTTCTAACCCTTTTTTTGAGGGTGTTTTTAACATATTGATTATTATTGATATTAAAATAGACGCAAAAAAAGGGTAAAAATTGGGTAAAGTGCAATATGCTCTTTTACAATAAGGAACTATTGAGATAAAATTCTACTTCAATGCCGTATAGGCAGTTTAGAAAACCTCGTTTGTCAAATGCAACCGCGTAATAATCTTCAATGCCGTATAGGCAGTTTAGAAAAACCCATTGATGAAATTTCAAACGCATTATTTCTTCAATGCCGTATAGGCAGTTTAGAAAGTGCATGTTATGACCACAGCGTACAGTAAATCCTTCAATGCCGTATAGGCAGTTTAGAAAAACACCTACAAGCACTATCTAAACCAGTTAAGCTTCAATGCCGTATAGGCAGTTTAGAAATCTAGCTCTTGCGTATGTAAAGACCATGCCAACTTCAATGCCGTATAGGCAGTTTAGAAAAGTAACGCTCGACCGAGCACTTTTCGCCACGTCTTCAATGCCGTATAGGCAGTTTAAAAACTGTTCAGATTTAAATGACATCATTGTTGTAACTTCAATAATCATTAAGTGCCACAATATAGCCCTATCAATGTGGTTTAACCGTATTATAAAAGTGAATAAATTGCTTAAACTTTTGTTTTATTTTTTGAATATTTGTTGATTATGCTAGATTTCAATTAAAGTGTGTATCGCTCTTTTCGGCTTTTTTAATCTTGAAACGGTATAGAATCTTGAATATTTTTTACAAAAATATAACCTAAAAAGTAAACAGTTCAACTTTAACTAAACGTTTAATTCCATAACGGATGGCCTTATCATATTTGCACTGGTTAAGGGGATGGGCAGCTTTAATCGGGCTTTCTTTAGCACGTTATCAATGGTCGAGCAACTGACCATAAAACGTTTTGCTAAATCAGTGACGGTTAGTTTTGTTTATGATATCAGTGCCATATCTCTTGTCTGTGATATGGCGTTAATTCGCTTTTTTATGGATATTTATTATCGTAGTGTCTTAAATTACTGTAAATAACGGAAATGATTACTACACATTATTAGCATAATAAGATCACTATTCAGCCCCAATTTGCGAAGTCATTTTTATCTCTCGATTATCGGCGATTTCTAAATTCGATAGCACCGCTAATTGAGGAAAGTTAGACCTTAAAAATTGCGATAACATCGGTCTTAATGCATGATTTACTAATAATACCGGTGGTGCGCCGATGGCATCTTGTTGATTAATAGCTTGTCTGATCTGTTCAATAATGTGTTCGGCAAGTCCTGGTTCAAAATTGCTGGTATTTTGCAGCGCTTGTAATAACAAACGTTCTAAATTGATATTTAATCCTATGACATTAATTGGATCAGAGCCTGGGAACCATTGTTGTGTGATCACTCTGCCTAATGCGATTCTTACCATACTGAGTAGCTGATAAGCATCATTTTGGGTGGGCGCATGTTCACAGATCGTTTCAATAATGGTTCGCATATCCCGAATTGATACTTTTTCGGCGATTAAACTTTGTAGTATTTTATGAAAAGTCGTTAGTGTCACAACGCCTGGAATAAAATCCTCGACTAATTTTGGAATATCCTGTTTTATTCTGTCGAGCAGTTCTTGGGTTTCTAAGCGTCCTAATAAGTCGCTTGCAAATTGTTGTAATAAATGGTTGAAGTGTGTTGCGATCATCGTACTGGTATCTACAACGGTATATCCTAATATTTGCGCATTTTCTTTATCGTTTTCATCTATCCATATGGCAGGTAGCCCAAAAGCCGGTTCGGTTGTTGCAATGCCCTCAATAGTTTCTGTCACATTACCGGGATTAATGGCTAACCATTTATTATTCACAATTTCGCCTTTGCCGATTTCGCCACCTTTGATAAATATTTTATATTGATAAGGCGCTAACGAGAGATTATCTCTTATATGCACCTGAGGAGGTAAAAAACCCAGTGTTTGAGCAAATTTTTTACGTAAACTACGGATTCGCCCTAACAACTCACCGTTTTGAGTTTGATCGACCATTGGAATTAATCCATAACCCACTTCCATTGCTAATATATCTTCAATATTGACATCAGACCATGTCGCTTCAATATTGGCCGGCGTGGTTGCTTGCACATTAGCTTGTTTGGGCGTGGCTGTCTGTTCTGTTTTTTTCTGTTTAGTTAGCCACCAAGAGAGAATGGATAAAATGGCAGTAAAAAGTAAAAAAACTAAATTTGGCATGCCCGGAATGAGCCCAAGTAAACCAATTACGACAGCGGTTAAAATTAATACTTGCGGATTATTAAAAAGCTGAGTAATCATTTGATTACTAATATTATCTTGCGATGTCACTCGCGTAACGATAACTCCCGCAGCCGTTGAAATAATCAGTGACGGTATTTGCGCAACCAAGCCATCACCAATGGTCAGTAACACATAGGTTTTACTTGCATCAGATAGCGCCATATCATGTTGTACAACCCCAACGAGCAAGCCGCCAACAATGGTAATGGCCATGATTAATAATCCGGCAATTGCATCACCACGTACAAATTTACTAGCACCATCCATCGAACCATAAAAATCCGCTTCTTGAGAAACTTCGGCTCGGCGTGCTTTGGCTTCATCTTCACCAATTAAGCCGGCATTGAGGTCGGCGTCAATGGCCATTTGTTTTCCTGGCATGCCATCTAATGCAAAGCGAGCTCCCACTTCGGCTATTCTACCTGCTCCTTTGGTGATGACCATAAAGTTGATGATAACCAAAATGATAAATACGACGATACCAATAGCAAAATTACCGCCAACTAAAAAGTGTCCAAAAGCTTCAATCACCCGTCCAGCCGCAGCGCTGCCGGTGTGTCCTTTTAATAAAACGACTCGTGTAGAGGCAACGTTTAATGATAATCTTAATAAAGTTGCAAATAATAAAACGGTCGGAAATGCTGCAAAATCGAGCACTCGTTTAGTGAATAATGCCACTATCAGGATAATAATTGATAAAGCAATATTAAACGTAAAAAATAGATCCAAAATAAAGGCAGGGAGGGGTAATACCATCATTGAAAGAATCAATAAGATGAGCATTGGGCCAGCTAAAATTTGATAATGGCCATTTTTTAACGTATTAAGTGATAATAAAGTAAGTAGTTTTGATTTAATCATAAAATGAGTAATTGCCTTTATTGATTGACAGATAATGACTCTGGAATGGGTAAATTATTAGGTACGGTTGGTTTATTGCCGCCATATTTATGCCAATGTTTTAATTGATATACCCAAGCTAAAATTTGAGCAACTGCGGTATATAATTCGGTTGGAATCGTTTCGCCTATTTCACCATGACGATATAAAGCTCGAGCTAAAGGCGGTGCTTCTAATAGAGGTATATTATATTCACTGGCAATTTCTCTAATGCGTAGCGCAATGTTGTCAGTTCCTTTTGCCAGTAATTTGGGTGCAATCATGGTTTTTTCATCATATTGTAGGGCAACGGCATAATGGGTTGGATTGGTTACAATGACATTCGCTTTTGGCACATCTTTCATCATTCGACGTCTGGCAATAGCTTGTTGCATTTGGCGAATACGTCCTTTAATTTGCGGGTTTCCCTCTTGCTCTTTAAACTCATCTTTAATTTCTTGTTTTGACATTTTCAATTTTTTCAAATTGCTCCATATTTGATAAAAAATATCAAACCCCACCATGGGTATTAATGATATAACGCTTAGTATTGCGCAAAGGATCACTAACTGTATTGCTTTAGCTAATGCATTATTTAAATACATATGGGGTAACGCAAGCAGGTCATAAAAATGGTGCATTAAAAACCATGTTGATGCGATAGAAATTAAAATAACTTTAAGTATACTTTTTAGTAACTCAGAAAAAATTTTAGTGCTAAATAATCTGCCAAAGCCCTCGATAGGATTTAATTTTTTAAAATTGGGTTTAATTGATTGCAGGCTAAATAGTAACCCTCCCACACAAAGTGGTGCGAATATGGCAACTATAACTAAACCGAAAAAAATTGGCGCAATTGACCAAAAGCCATGGGTTAACAAATTAACTAAATTGAAAACGATCAACTTATCATCGTCTGTTTTATACGAAAACGTCATCGCTGTTTTTATGATTATGATTAATTGGTTAACTAAATGTGAACCCATTAATCCAAACAAGAAGATGCCTATTAACAAGATTATCAACGAAGTTAATTCGCGAGATCGAGGAATTTGTCCCTTTTCCCGAGCTTTTTTTATTTTGCTATCGGTGGGTTGCTCGCTTTTATCTAGATCATTATCGTCAGCCATGATGGAATCAAATAAAACTTCATCGTTTAATTACAGTTTACCTGCTAACAGTATGAACTATTACTCACGAATTATTGGCTTAATAAGAGGGCATTTTTGGCGGTATTTATCGCGTTTACCATCAAAAAAATCGTAATTCTCTTTTAAACTTTAGCTCGTTCTGACGAGATAACATCGGCTTGCTGATAGCCATTATGGTTATAAACAACAAGGCTGTTTATGCCTTTAAGGTAGTTAATAGATTGCTGGGTAATAGTCATGCGATTTTGAATGATCAACCCATTATCACGATTTATATTGGCTAATAATTTTGTTGTGTCTGTGATGGATAGCCAATGTGCTGCGATTGTCGGGTTTTCGCTATAGGGTGGTTGAATATCTAATTGTTTACTTAACGTTATACGTTGTTCATCCAGTAACTTTAATTGGATCAGTAACTGACTTTTTTTATTAATTATTTCATTTAATTGATTTGTTGAGCTATTTTCAATTAAGATGTGTTGCTCTGTTTGTAGAATTTCTGAGAGTGTTTGTAACATTTCTGTTATTTGTTTTAGGATGTCATCGAGTTTTAACATTTTATATTCCTGTAATTTTGACTTATCTTTAAATATTTTGTAGTAATTGTTTAATTAACTTGTCTGCAATTTTATGGGTATCAATAATCAGTGTGCCATCAGTAATGGATTGTTTTATTTTTTCAATTTTTTCTACATCAAGATCTTTGTCGGTTGAATGCAAAAGATTCATTGAACTTTGAGTTATACTCACGGTAGTACTTGCATTGGTACTGATTTTTGTTGGTACAGATGCTGTCTGATTTTTTTGTTGTTCATTGACTACATCACGGTTAAGTAGTCCTGATATGGTTGTCATGGATTTTGTTGCATCGATACTCATAAAATACCTTTAATCAAATTGACGATTTAAGTGATTTGTTTAGTTTTATTATCGGCAATAATAAAAAATTCATTAATATTATTTGTTGAAAATTATAACTCCTTGGTGGGTTAATGTACCTTCAACAATTTTGTCATAATTTAGTTTAACTTTAATCTTATCGTTTAATACAGCGTTGCTAAGTGTTTTGCCTGTAGTCGCTATCTCATAACCTTCACCATGCATTATTACTTTAATTATTTGTCCTGCTTTTACCAGCCAATTTTTTTGAAGCATAGCTGTTTTTATTGGCTCATCGAGATTAATATTTCGTAAAGCGATATGATTAAGCGCGTCAACTTCATTTAAAATAACAGCGGAAGGTAGCTTATCTAACCAACCTGATTGTGTACGTATGTGATCTTTGCTGATGACAGTACCTGCGCTTATTGCTTGCTTAGCGACAATATAGTTACCCATGACAGCAACATTAATCTGGATAAATTTTTTCTTATTATCACATTGCGCCCCAATGGTCATGTTGCCCCACTGCTTCTTTTTATTCAATAACAAAAGTATTGGTGTATCGCAACTCAATTGCGGTTTAGGGGTGAGATAAGTAATCAAAATATCATCTACTTTATGACTAAGTTGCTGAGAGATTAGATTATTAATCTGCTTATCAAGAGAATTAGCTAAAGCACTATTCCAGCTAAATAGTATAAAAATAGCGAGTATTAATTTTACGATTTTAATCATGTTTGCTTGTTTCAAATTATGCATAAACGGATTTTACTTCATGATTGCATTAAACGAATCTTGAAATAAGGGCAATTTTTATTGTTATTTGCTCAATGACTTTTTTTTTATTCGCTTAAAATCCTCATTATCAAAAAAAGTGAGATGATTTTATGTTTGATAAATTGGATACATGGGTTAATTTTCACCAGCAAGCATTAAATATACGTGAAATACGACAAAATATATTAGCAGCAAATATTGCCAACAGCGATACGCCTAACTATCAGGCTCGAGATATTGATTTTAATGCTGAGTTAAGCAAGGCGCTTAATAATCAGAGTAATATTAATCACGTTGGACTCAATATTACCTCAAATCATCATATTCAGGTAAAAGCGTCAATCATACCTAATCAAAATGTACTTTATCGTATTCCTTATCAAGCGTCAGCTGATGGTAATACGGTCGAAATGGATCAAGAGCGTACCGCGTTTATTGACAATAGTATTCACTATCAGAGTAATTTAACGTTTTTAGGTGAACAATTTAAAAATGTGATGTCAGTATTACAGCAAGGATAATAAAGATGAGTTTTTCTATTTTTGCCATTTCGGGGTCAGCATTAATGGCACAAACCCAACGTATGAATGTTAGTGCCAGTAATTTAGCTAATGCCGATAGCGTAACAAGTACTTCTGGAGAAGCTTATCGAGCCAAACAAGTTATTTTTCAAGTGGATAATAATGGTGAAACTCATTCAATTGCGGGCGTTAAAGTGTCGCAGGTGATTGAAGATCCCACACCAATGAATTTAGTTTATGAACCCAATCATCCGCTGGCCGATACTAAAGGTTATATTCAAAAACCGAATGTCGATGTGGTTGCCGAAATGGTTAATACCATTTCAGCATCACGTAGTTATCAAGCCAATGTCGAAGTCATTAATACGGCAAAAAGTTTAATGCTAAAAACTCTGACATTAGGCCAGTAATAAGGAGTGACTTATGGGAGTAACTAATGTTGCCGTTTCAGAATCATCAGGTATAAAAAATCCGCAAAAGATTCAAAAAAGTTCATCAGATGGTAATTCAAGCAGAGAGTTGCAAGATAATTTTTTAACATTGCTTATTGCCCAAATGAAAAACCAAGATCCAACCAATCCAATGGATAATAGCCAGTTAACTTCACAATTGGCACAAATTAATACTTTAGCAGGTATAGAAAGACTAAATACGACATTAGGAATGGTTTCAGGTCAGATCGATGACAGTTTATCGGTGAATGCTAGCAACATGATCGGTAAGGGGGTCATGGTGCCTGGCAATAAAATTTTAGTTGCTACCTCTGAACTAGAACGCTCAGATGCAGAAAAAGAAACGGTTACAACACCCTTTGGCTTTGAGTTAGTTCGGGATGCAGATTCCGTGATTATCACTATTCAAGATGCAAATGGCAATGTGGTGCGAGAAGTTGATTTAGGTGCAATCCCTGCTGGCGTGAGCTCTTTTACTTGGGATGGTGTGCTAAATGATGGAACGATTGCGCCAGACGGCAGTTATACCTTTTCGGTCAATGCAACTTCAGATGGGCAGAAAGTATCATCAACATCATTAGCTTATTCAGTGGTCTATGGTGTTATCAATAGTAAAGTTAATAATAAAGTATTACTCGATTTAGGAATACTCGGTTCAATTAGTATTGACGAAGTGCGTCAAATTCTTTAAAGGGGATAAGTTCAGATGGGATTTTCTCAAGCAGTGAGTGGCATGAATGCCGCATCAAAGCAATTAGATGTGATTGGTAATAATATTGCCAACTCAGCAACGGTTGGCTTTAAAAGCGCCAGTATTTCATTTGCTGATATCTATGCCGGCTCAAAAGTGGGTATGGGGGTCAAAGTGGCTGCGGTTATGCAAAATTTTAATGATGGAACCGCAACAACCACTAACAATAGTCTAGATGTTGCTATTTCAGGTAATGGGTTTTTTCGTTTAGTCGATAGTAATGGACAAGCTTTCTATACTCGTAACGGACAATTTCAATTAGATGCTGAGCGAAATATTATTTCTACTGATGGTCTTTATCTGACTGGTTATCTTGCAACTGGAACGCCACCTCAAGTGCAGCAAGGTGCAGCACCGGGTCCATTAAAAATTTCGCAAGAAATGTTAAATGCATCAGCAACAACCAAGGCTTCTTTGCAAACAAACTTAAATGCCAATAGTAAAGTTCCTGCCAAACAACCGGTCAATGCCCTTGATGCGGATACATTTAATTATTCTACAACCATTACCACTTATGACTCGCTTGGTAATCAACGTAATATTCAGCTCTTTTATGTTAAAACTGCTGATAATCAATGGGACGTTCATTATCTTGATAGCAGTGACCCTAATGCAAGTTTACAAAAAGTGGGGCAAATGGAGTTTGATTCTTCCGGTAAATTAATTAGTGATCCTGAAATGACCATTAATATTAATGGGTTAAATGGATCTGCTGATAATACCTTTACTTTATCATTAGCCAATAGCTCTCAGCAAAATATGGGGAAAGAAGTCGGTAGTATTAAAACGCCAATTGTTAATGGTTATGCACCAGGTAATTTAGTGGGTTATAGCATTAATGATGATGGTTCTATTTATGGTGTTTATTCTAACCAACAAACGATGTTATTAGGTCAAATTGCCATGGCTGATTTTGCCAATGTTAACGGTCTAGAATCAGCAGGGAATAATAATTGGCGTTCGACAATTAAGTCTGGTACAGAAGTATTGGGTGTGGCAAATTCCGGTACGTTTGGTGCGTTAGCCAGTGGCGCACTTGAATCTTCAAATGTTGATATGAGCCAAGAGTTAGTGAATATGATTGTTGCTCAGCGCAATTACCAATCCAATTCACAAACCATTAAAACGCAGGACCAAATTCTAAATACTTTAGTTAATTTGCGCTAATTTAAAGGTTATTTATGGATCGTGTTATTTATACAGCGATGTCGGCAGCAAGTCAGACGTTAAACCGGCAGTCAGTGACGACTAATAACCTAGCTAATGTCTCCACCGCAGGGTTTCGTGCCCAGCTAACGGCGATGAAAGCGGTTCCTATTGTGGGAACCAATAATATGCCGACACGGACTATGGTAACAGCAACAACGCCTACTTTTGACTCAACCATGGGTGCATTTAATTACACGGGTAGAAATTTGGATGTTGCTTTGGCAGAAGATCACTGGTTGGCGGTGCAATTAGCGGATGGTAGCGAAGCTTACACGCGTAATGGCGCTATCCAAATTGACGAAAATGGTACGCTTAACATACAAGGCTATCCATTAATTGGTGATGGTGGTGTTTTGACTGTGCCTCAACGATCGCAAATCAGTATTAGTGGCGATGGAACACTTTCTGCATTGGGTGCAGGCAATAAACCAACCACCATTGCCCAAGTGGGTAAAATAAAAAAAGTACATCTTGAGCGTAATGAGATTGTCCGTGGTGATAGTGGTTTTTTTCAACTAACAGACCAAGCACGTAATGAACGTGGTGCTGTCATGCCAGATGACCCTAAAGCAAAACTGATGTCAGGTGTATTAGAAGGGAGTAATGTAAATCCTGTCACTGCTATGGTGGATTTAATTAGCCATGCTCGCCAGTTTGAAATGCAGATGAAAGAAATTGTAACGGCAGATGAAAATGCACAAAAAGCGAACCAAATTTTGTCGCTGACTTAAATTTATCAATATATTAAGTAGGAAAGACTATGATTAAATCATTATGGATTGCCAAAACGGGCTTAACCGCACAACAAATGAATATGGATATCATTTCCAATAATTTAGCGAATGTGAGTACCAGTGGGTTTAAAAGACAAAGAGCGGTATTTGAAGATTTATTGTATCAAACGGTTCGCCAACCAGGCGCCCAGTCTTCTGAGCAAACAACGCTACCGTCAGGCCTACAAATTGGGACGGGTGTTCGTCCTGTTGCAACAGAGCGAATTCATAGCCAAGGCAATTTAGAGGCAACAGATAACAGTAGTGATATTGCTATTAATGGACAAGGTTTTTTTCAAGTTTTATTGCCCGATGGTACACAAGCTTATACACGCAGTGGCGCTTTTCAAGTTAATCAAAATGGTCAATTGGTGACAGCAGCGGGATATGAAATTCAACCAGTCATTACTATTCCATCCAATGCAATCAAAATGACTGTTGCGCGTGATGGTGTAGTGAATGTGACATTAGCGAATCAATCAACACAAGTTCAAGTTGGTCAACTCACTTTACATACCTTTATTAATGACGCAGGTCTGGAAAGCGTAGGCGAAAATCTTTATTTAGAAACCGAAAGTTCAGGCAATCCGACCGAAAATACGCCTGGATTAAATGGTGCAGGATTACTATATCAAGGTTATACCGAAACCTCTAATGTCAATGTTGCTGAAGAATTGGTGAATATGATTCAAGTGCAACGTGCTTACGAAATTAATAGCAAGGCGATTTCAACATCCGATCAAATGTTACAACGGTTAAATCAACTTTAAAATTGACAATATGATAAGTGTATTGAGATATTTTTATATTCCAATTGCCTTCTTTTTGTTTAGTTGCGCGCAATTACCCAAACAAGCTTTAGTTGAAGGCGAAACGAGCATTGTTCCGCAAATGCCGACAATTGTAAATACCAGCGGTTCTATTTATCAAGCCGCTCAACCAAGCAGTTTTGGGTATCAACCCATGTTTGAAGATCGCCGTCCACGTAATATTGGTGATGTGTTAACCATTGTTTTACAAGAAAACGTCAGTGCCAGCAAAAGCTCATCTGTGAATGCAGGGCGTAATGGGTCGGTGAATTTAGGTATAAAAAAGTTGCCTACGTTTCTTGATGGATTCGTTGGTAGAGGCAAAGCTGAAACGGATATTGCAGGTGGCAATGATTTTAAAGGCGCTGGTGGCGCTAATGCTAAAAATACGTTTAGTGGAACAATAACGGTGACTGTTCAAGATGTTATGATAAATGGAAATTTAAAAGTCATTGGTGAAAAACAGATTGCGATTAATCAGGGCACTGAATTTATCCGCTTTTCAGGTGTGGTTAATCCAAGAACCATAAGTGGCAATAATACCGTTATCTCGACTCAAGTTGCTGACGCACGTATTGAATATGTCGGTAATGGGTATATTGACGAAGCACAAACAATGGGCTGGTTACAACGCCTATTTTTAAATCTTTCACCATTTTAACGAGTCTCATTATGCTAAAAAAATTGCGTATTTTTGTTTGTTTTGTCTTGATGATGATATTGATTATACCTGTTGGTCATGCTGAACGTATCCGCGATTTAGTCACCATTCAAGGTATAAGAGATAATCCTTTAGTCGGTTATGGTATTGTTGTTGGGCTGGATGGTACTGGCGATCAAACCTCGCAAACGCCGTTTACTATTCAAAGTATCACCAACATGTTATCTCAATTAGGCATCACGGTACCGTCAGGAAGCAATATGCAATTGAAAAATGTTGCCGCTGTGATGGTAACCGCCAAATTGCCTTCTTATTCGCGAGTAGGTCAACAACTTGATGTGGTAGTTTCTTCTCTTGGTAACGCTAAAAGTTTACGTGGTGGAACCCTAATTATGACACCATTAAAAGGCGCCGATAATCAAGTGTACGCTATTGCACAAGGCAATCTTTTTGTAGGCGGAATGGGCGCAAGTAGTAAAGGTAGTAGTGTCAGTGTTAACCAAACTGCGGGTGCAACTATCCCGAATGGCGCAACGGTTGAACGTGAGTTAGCCACTCGTTTAGATGAACAAGATATTATCCATTTGCATCTTAACCAATTTGACTTTACTCGTGCTTTAAAAATCTCGGATGCGATTAATAAATTACAAAAAAATAGTGCAGTTGCTTTGGACGGCACAACGGTTTCCTTAAAAATGCCAAAAGAAAGCCATGCACGCGTACAGTTTTTATCTAAAATACAAAATTTAGAAATAGGTAACACGCCTATTACAGCCAAAGTGGTTATCAACACGCGAACAGGTGTTGTTGTTATGAATCAAAAAGTGCAGCTCGATAATTGTTCGGTAGCGCATGGTAATTTATCTGTTGTGGTGAATAATAAATTAAACGTCAATCAACCCAATACACCGCTTGCCGGTGGTGAAACAGTGGTGACACCAAATACGCAACTAAGTATTGAGCAAGAGGGTGGTGCGTTACATAATTTAGCCGCAGGGGCTGATTTAAAACATGTTATTAACTCACTGAACTTATTAGGTGCAAACCCGACCGAATTAATGTCGATTCTTGAGGCACTAAAATCAGCCGGTTGTTTGCATGCAACGCTTGAAACTATTTAAAGAATATTGCTTATGAATACTAAAATTGGTCAATCATTCAATCGTTTTGCCTATGATTTATCGGGTCTTAACCAACTAAAGCGCAGTGCAGCGAATGGTTCATCTGAAAGCATTAAACAAGTGGCTCAGGAATTTGAATCATTATTTATTAATATGATGATGCAATCAATGCGTAAGGCTGTACCTGAAAGTGGTTTATTGGGTCAGTCTGCTTCACAGCTATTCACTTCAATGTTTGATCAACAAATTGCACAGCAGGCAGCGGGTAAAGGATTTGGTTTAGCGGAGAAGCTCACTAAACAATTAACTAATAAGGTTTCCCCATCAATCAATATTAACTTACAAGCTAATTCAAATAATACTCAGCAAAATTTTCATTTAGCTCAATCTTTATTTAGTGATGCGCCATCTCATTTATCACCTCAAGCATTGGGGAAAATGCTTTATCAAAGTCATAAAGCAAATCAGACCACAAATCAAAATAATCCAACCAATAAATTATCTTTAAAAGAGCCTATAAAAAAAGGTAAAGATGAGCATATCGTTAAATTTGTAAAAGACTGGCTAGAGCCAGCCAAGCAGGCAGCTAAACATTCAGGTATCCCTTATGAAGTAATTATTGCACAAGCTGCATTAGAAACAGGGTGGGGACAAAAACAGATCAAAACCGCTAATAATCAATTAAGCCATAATTATTTTGGTATTAAAGCGAATGCATCATGGCATGGGGATTGTGCTCGTTCAACCACGCAAGAATTTATTAATAACAAAATGATGAAAATTGCAGATAATTTTAGAGTCTATAATAGTAAACAACATGCGTTAACCGACTATCTTAATTTATTAACCCAAAGTCCACGTTATCGTGCTGTAGTTAATGCACCCGATGCCAGAACAGCCGCCAAAGAATTACAAGCTGCAAATTATGCAACCGATCCAAATTATAGTGACAAACTGATTCAAATCATTGGTCGTATCGAAAAAATTTCCCAAAAACATCAACCAACAATGGTATCAGGGTTTAGACAAATTGCGTTTAATTGATGATAAAAACAAAAGTTAGAATTAGCTAAACTCTAATGGTTCGTGACAAATCCTTACAAAAAAATGGAAATACCTTGTTTCCATTTTTTATTGATAATGCTAATTTAAAATTATTGTTGCTTTGCTTTTTTCTCATCACTTAAAGTAAATATAGCTATCAACGAGGTCAGTAAAACAACACCAGCAAGCACATAAAATGTTGTCGCATATCCGGTATTATCAAATAATTTACCGACTAGCCATGACAACACAATAACGCCAAGATTCGATGAAATATTAAACCCAACTAAATAAAGGGTCGCCGATAACCTTGCATCAAAATTGCCCACAATATATTTGAACATCGCCAAAATAAATAATGGAATCTCGATGGCATGAAAGAGTTTAACGAAAGAAATCATATAAATATTATCCAATGTTGCCGATAATGCAATTCGGCAGATCATAACTAGGGCCGCAACTAATAATGATTTTTTAGCCCCCATTTTATTAATAAAATAAGGCGCGATAATCATACAAGTTGCTTCTAAAAAGACCTGAAAAGAATTTAAATAACCATAAACCTGATAACCATCTTCTGGTGTTTCAAAAAAACCAGTATAAAAATTCGGAAATAATTGCTGATCATAGATAGTATAAAAGCTGTAAGTTCCAATGACAAACATGACAAACAACCAAAATTTTTGTAATCCAAACAGCGAAAAAATTTCACTCATTGTGGGTATGGTCGATGTTTTTTCAGTTGAAGCGGTATGGTTATTGTGGGGTTGTGAACCTTGATAGTGTGTTGGCTTAAATACAATATTAATAATTAAAAAGATAGCAGCAACCAGCGATGCCATCCAAAAGTTAATATGCGGATCAATACCAAATAAAATACCGGCAACAAAGGTGGCAGCCGCATAACCAAACGAGCCCCAAAAACGCGCAGGACCAAATTCAAAACCAAATAATCGACTAATACGCTCAATAAAAGAATCAATCAAAGCACTACCTGAAATAAAGCTAGCACTTAAAACTGGGGCACCGATACACACCCCCAAAATGAAATCATTTTTCAATAAAGGTTCATACACATAAATTAAGAATGGACCAATAAGCACCATCATGATACCTTGAAAGGTCACTACCGCTTTTCCTATTTGTAATTTATCTTGAATAATGCCATAGAAAATCATAAAAAACATGGCCGCAGCTGAATTAGCCGCATAAACAATTCCTAACTGTTCGCCCGATAAGCCAATTTTACTTTTTAACCAAATTGCGTAAAAAGACCACCAAAGTGACCAAGCAGCATAAAACGTAATAAGGTAACCAGATGAGAACCAATAATTTCTATTTTTTATCATATTCATGTTTATTACTCTTATATTGTTGAAATTTGATGAAGTTTAACGTTAACATTATGAGCATATTTAATACTAAATAGATAGAACCGATTATCATAAATGTTACTTTCCTCACACTTTTTATCATTTATATTTGTGGTATCATCACAAATGATTAATGACTGATAATTATTTTTATCTTGTTAAGCAAAAGGATTTAACTATGGCTTCACTTAAGGATGTCGCTAAACTCGCATCTGTTTCATTGATGACGGTTTCACGCGCAATAAATAATCCTAAAAAATTAAATAAAGAGACTTATAAACGTGTTAAACAAGCTATTGAGCAACTTAATTATGTGCCTGACTTATCGGCAAGAAAGATTCGTGGTGATAATTCGGGACCTTGTGCTATTGGTGTTTTAGCATTAGAAACCGCCATGACGCCGTTTTCAGTAGAATTACTCCAAGCCATAGAAAAAACTGCACAAAATCATGGTTGGAATACCTTTATTGTTAATTTATTTGATGATAAAGATGCCGATCATGCCATCAATACCCTACTGTCATATCGCCCTAACGGTATCATCTATACCACAATGGGATTAAGAAAAGTTGAGCTTCCTGAAAAGTTATTAGATAAAAATGTTGTATTAGCCAACTGCATCAGTGATTCAAAGCATCTTGCTTGCTACATTCCAAATGACTATTTAGGTCAATATCAAGCCATGCAACAGGTCATAAAGAAAGGCTATAAAAAGCCGCTATGTATTTATTTATCAGAAAACACATTAGCTGGCAAAACTAGACGTAAAGCTGTTGAACAAGCGTGGTTAGATGCAGGTAACACTTTAAGTGCTATTGCCAGTTATCACACTTCACCTTTGTCCGATGATCTGGCCCAAGAGTATATGATAACGGTTGATATATTGAAACAACATTGTCATAAAAAACCTGATTTTGATGTACTGATTTGTGGTAATGATCGAATTGCTTTTGTTGCTTATCAATTTTTACTCGGTCTAGGGCTTCATATTCCATCTGATGTCGCTATATTAGGTTATGATAATATGGTGGGTACCGGTGAATTATTTTATCCACCTTTAACAACAGTCCAGTTGCCTCATTATGAAATTGGGGAACAAGCAGCTTTACATATTATTCATGGAAAAAGCCAAAAAGAGATAATACAGGTAGCATCACCTTATTTAGAAAGAGCCTCTTTATAAGTGAAATAACATGTATTAACGCAAACCGAGTAAAAGCGTAAAAACAAAAAAGATCACAAGCGTTGTTTAATCTTCAATTCCTATCTCTATACTAAATTTTTTCTATTTTTCTCTTAATGATGACGGTTAATTTCGTCATCAAATTCTATAAGAAATAGAGCTATTGCATCTAAATACATTTAAATTTGCATTGTTAGATTAAAATTTTTTAAGGTTATAAAGATATTATAACTTATCAACGCTAATGATAAAATTAGCCATTGTACAATGGGTTAAGTTCTATTATTATAAAAAATATAATTTAATTATGGAGTATAGCTGTGTAGTTTATTGCGCGTTTCTATCTATCAATAATAATTATAATTACTCGCGTGATGCACAGAAGCCATATTTTCCCTATCAAATTTTGATAACCTTATAATGCATTGCTTCACGCTGTAATTTTCTTTTGTTTTTTCAGTGGTGATTAAATTCAATGCAATCTTTACGTAAAGAATGGTTTTCAAATATTAAAAATGATGTTCTATCGGGTGTCGTTGTAGCGCTTGCCCTTATTCCTGAAGCAATTGCTTTCTCAATTATTGCCGGTGTTGATCCTAAAGTAGGACTATATGCGGCTTTTTGTATAGCGGTTGTTACTGCTTTTGCGGGTGGTCGCCCAGGTATGATTTCTGCTGCTACCGGTGCAATGGCGCTAGTCATTGCGGGACTGGTTAAAGCTCATGGGGTTGAATATTTACTGGTCGCAACAATCTTATGTGGTATTTTTCAGATTATTGCCGGTTTTCTTAAATTGGGGAACTTAATGCGCTTTGTTTCTCGCTCTGTGGTAACGGGGTTTGTTAATGCATTAGCCATCTTAATTTTTTTAGCACAACTGCCTGAGCTAACCAATGTCATATGGCATGTCTATGCCATGACCATTGCTGGGCTTGGCATTATTTATCTGTTCCCTTATATCCCCAAAGTAGGAAAAATGATTCCTTCACCGTTACTTTGTATTCTTATCCTTACCGGTACCTATATGTATTTTGGCATGGATATACGAACGGTAGGTGATATGGGCACATTGCCCACCAGCTTGCCTACGTTTTTACTTCCCAATGTTCCTTTTAACCTTGATACCTTATTGATTATTCTGCCTTACTCTCTTTCATTAGCCATTGTCGGCTTATTAGAATCAATGATGACTGCAACCATTGTAGATGATATTACCGATACGCCGAGTGATAAAAACCGAGAGTGCAAGGGACAAGGTATTGCTAATATCGTGACAGGCTTCTTTGGCGGTATGGCGGGGTGCGCAATGATTGGGCAATCAATTATCAATATGAAGTCAGGCGGACGAACGCGTCTCTCCTCATTTATCGCTGGGACGGTACTTTTATTATTAGTTGTTTTTTTACAAGACTGGGTAAGCCAAATTCCTATGGCTGCATTAGTGGCTGTGATGATCATGGTTTCCATTGGTACCTTTAGCTGGGACTCGATTAAAAACCTTAAATCGTACCCACTTTCAACCAATATTGTGATGCTCGCAACTGTAGTTGTCGTTGTATTTACCCATAACCTTGCTTATGGCGTATTTGTTGGGGTATTACTGGCATCACTATTTTATGCCAATAAAGTCGCTCATTACCTACAAATTAAAACTGAGCAACCCAGCGAGGAACAACGTATTTATACCGTATATGGACAAGTATTTTTTGCTTCCTCTGCAAAATTTATTAGTTCATTTGATTTAAAAGAGGTTGTACAAAAAGTAACAATCGATCTTACCCACGCACATTTTTGGGATATAACCGCTGTAGCAGCTTTAGATAAAGTGGTGATTAAATTTCGCAAAGAAGGCGCACAAGTAGAAGTGTTAGGGCTGAATAAAGCCAGTAGTACAATTGTAGACCATTTTGGGGTTTATGATAAACCTGATGTGAAACATGACCTAAAGAATCACTAAGAGTATATGGTAATAAAAATAATGATTTACTAGATAGGTTTAATTATCATCGACTGCATTTGATATTAATTCCATTGAATACAAAGATAGCCGATGATAATTAAAACAATCTGTATAGTAATTAAATTACTATACCTAAGTTGAGTAGCTTAATTAAAAAACTGT
Source organism: Gilliamella sp. App2-1 (assembly GCF_001690255.1). Lineage (NCBI taxonomy): Bacteria > Pseudomonadati > Pseudomonadota > Gammaproteobacteria > Orbales > Orbaceae > Gilliamella > Gilliamella sp. App2-1. Next base: position 4,950 of record NZ_LZGR01000004.1, on the reverse strand, counting down.
ATGTTGCAGATTAAATCGTTAAGTGCGAATAGTTATATATTTTCATAACATCAGTAATAAAAACGCATCCGTCTTTTAAAAATAGCTGATTTTTTTCATCAATAATTTTTATAAAATATATACATTTAAGTATGAATCCTCGGTCAAGTCAGCAAAGTAAAAAATTTAATTGATGAAGTAACAGTTTTCCTAAATCTCTTTCACAACAAAGCCTTTAACGGCAATATTATACCTATTTAACCAACAAAATTATTAATCAAAAATAGCATGTATGGTTTTTTAAAGGAAATAGGCTAACAATATAGCGAATAATTGAATCGCCATATTGTTTAATTAGGTCAAGGATTGGCTAGTGGATTAATTAGTGGTTTAATCAATATACCTTAATTGTTGAGAGCTATGAGTTGGATCGGCTACACTAAATCATCCAACTTTTTAAGGGGTAAGGTAAACTTATCACAACAAAAAAGGATCTAATATGAATAAGATTAAACGCAAAAGATGAACATTCAATGATGATTTTAAACACCCAATGGTCAGTCTTTATCAACACGGTAAATCACGTAGTGAAAGCGTTGCTGAATATGATTTAACACCATCAGCATGGGATCGTTGGATAACACAAGCAAGCCAAAGTGCACATTAAAACAAAAGATAATCGCAGTCCGCAAGAACAAGAGTTGATAGCTTTGCGCAGAGCGCTTAAACAACGCCGTATGGAAAACGATATTCTAAAGCAAGCTGCACTAATAATAAGGAAAAAATCACTATTCTAAAAGCCAACCAACATCGTTATAGCCCAACAAAGCTATGTCAATGTTTAGGATTATCAAGATATTATGCGTATTATCAGTGTAAATTGCATAAACAAAAATCAGTAGAACTTTATGCAGATAAAATTGTGATGCTATTTAATCGAAGCTATCATTCTTATGGTACACACGGCGAATTCATTTTGATTTGCAAAAAGAGAATATTTGGATATCACACCGTTACATTGCTAGCGTGATGAAATCCTTATTGCTGGTATCAAAATACACCGTTAAACGTTATAAATCTCACAATACAGAAGTGAATAAAAAAGCTACAGAAAATCATTTATAATGGCAATTTGACGTGGGTGATAAAAAACAAATTGCTGTTGCGGATTTAACGTATATTCGAGTTAACCAACATTGGAATTACTTATATGTTTTAGTGAATTTATCCAATAGGCAGATTGTTGGTTATCATGTTGGTAAACATAAAACGGCAGAGCTTGTCATGTCAGCATTAAGCCAAATTAAACAGCCATTATCGAAATTGGATTTATTTCATTCAGACCGAGGTAAAGAGTTTGATAATCGGTTATTAGAGGATTGTTTTAAGACATTTAATATCACGCATTCATTAAGCAAAAAAGGTGTCCTTATGACAATGCGGTAGCGGAAGCGACATTTAAAACGGAGTTTGTAACAGGCCAACGTTGTAACTCAATAACTAAGTTACAACGCGCTTTTTCGGCTTATGCCTATTGGTATCATCATAAACGATGACATTCTTCGTTAGGCTACTTGCCTCCCGTTGAAGTTAAAAAACACTTACCCCTTAATTTTTTTGTTTGAAAATGTGTTGCCATTCCAGGTACAGGACCAGTAGGGTATGTCTTTAAAAAGATAATGCCTAAAAAACTTAGATTTGAAAGTGATTGCGAATGTCAAGATGTTGATGAAGTTGAGATAAAAGATATATTTTCATCTTTTATTATACATTAATTAAAATTATTAATGATTATGAGCCAAAAAGTATAATATAATATTGCTATTGCAGGAGAATATATAATGTGTACATCTAGTATTGCTATTACAGGAAACCATATAATGATTAAAGAAATCTTTATAGGTATCTTTCTAGCTGGAATAACTATCTCATTTATAATTAAAGCTATAGCAATGCACAAGAATTGGCCAAAGGTTCTACTTTACACCGATATCATTTTTTCTTTTATAATGGGGTGGGTATATGCAATTTATGTTGAGGAAGAAGATAATATATTAACTATAATCAAAATTGTATTTTTTGTTACGTGTTATGGTTGTTTTTTTTCAGCTTGCTGTTGGCTGGAAACTCGAGGGTTTCCTTGGAGTAAACAGTGTAAGACAAGTAAAAATGAGACAAAAAAGCCACCCTATTAATATATTATAATAATTAAATTGTGTGATAGAGGATTTATTTTAAGTTATTAATTTCTAAATCATATTCATAATTAGCATTTAAAGTCGTTCCAAAAAAGAATTAAATAATTAAAAAACAGGTATAGGCTATATAGTCTATACCTGTTTTTTAATTAGATAATACATTGCAAATTACAAAATGAATAACAACCGTATTCAATACCAATACGATGCGGCAGGAAATCTGATAAAACAAAGTTATATTGAAAAAGGTCAATCAACTTCAAGTCAGGTTGTCGCTTATAGCTATAATCAGGCTAATCAATTAATTGATATACTACAAACTGGTGACTCCCATTAACACTTTGTTTATCAGCTTGATAGACTTGGTCAAGTAACTCAAGAAACGATTACTTATGGCACAGGTGCAGATAGTATTACTAAGACTTTGCAGTACGCTTATGATAAAGAGGGGAATTTAGCTTCCATTAGCTATCCGGATAATACTAAAATAACCTATGGATATGATAAAAACCAACTAAAACAGGCAACACTGGCTAATGGCGAAGTGATTAAGTGGAGTGATTACCACTGGTTTATGCCATCTAAAGTGACTTATCCTAATGCAACGCAAACTAAGCAGTCTGATTCATTACAACGCCCTTTACTGATAGGGTTAACGGCGAATCGCAAAACATTATTAAATCGTCAATATAGCTATGATAAGGTGGGTAATATAACCCGTATCGCAACAGAAAACGGGGAAAACAATTACCAATATGACTTATTAGATCGGCTTATCCTTGCTAAACCTAATATTGAACTACAAAAAAATGGACTCACTGTAGAGTCTTATAGCTACGATGCTATTGGTAATCGCATCGGTAGCACGCAACAATTAGGCGAGTGGAAATACAACAAATTTAATCAGCTAATCAAATGGGGCGAAGGCACTAGTCAAACCACCTTGTCCTATACCCCTAATAGTCAGTTAGCCAGTGAAGTTAGTGCAGATAAAAAATTAAGCTATCACTATAATGCAGCAGAGCGCCTTATCAGCGTTAACGATGAAACGACTGAACTGGTGACTTATCAATATGATCCTTTTGGTCGTCGTATTAGTAAAACCATTAATGGTAATATCACCTATTTTATTTATACCAATGAAGGTCTGATTGCTGAATTAGACCATCGCGGTCAGATGACTGTTGCCTATGGTTGGGTACCAGATACCGAATGGGGAACCAGTCCACTGTGGCAGGCAAGTTTAACCGCTGCTAACCAGACGCTACAAACTGCGTCTTACCATTATCTGATTACGGATCATTTAGGTACACCCCAACTGGCCATTAACAATCAAGGCCAACAAACATGGAAAATGCACAGTGATGCCTTTGGTAATGCGGTATTAGATCCTAATAACCAAATTACCTTAAATTTACGTTTTCCGGGGCAATATTATGATAAAGAAACGGGGCTTTCTTATAATTACTTTAGGGACTATAATCCCAAAATAGGGCGTTATATCCAAAGCGATCCGATAGGCTTAAATGGCGGAATAAATACCTTTAGTTATGTTGGTGGCAATCCGCTTTTATATCGAGATCCCTTAGGGAAAAATCCAGTAGCCCTTCTCTTTGGTGGCATAAGGGCATGTATGGCAAACCCACAATGTGTTGCAGTTGTGGGAGGCGCTATAGCTTATGGAGTATCAAATAGCATTAAATTGTTAGAGGAATATAACTATGGTTCATCAAATAATGGTCATGCTTCCTGTCCATCAGCTTCTATATCTACTACTACCAAGAAAAGCAAAGATAAGATTGAAGGTAAGGGCAAGTGGTATTGTGAAGCAAAGTGTAATATTCAAACGATTGATCATAAATTAGATGGTAAAGTTCCTGAAAGAGTGCAAGCGGCTCATAGAGGAAGTTCTCAGTATGAGGCTTGTAATGCAGCAAAAGATAAAGCAGTAGCATTGGCTCCTAGAGATACTTATACAAGGCATTGTAATTGTAGATGTTGGAAAAAATAATTAACTTACACAATAAGTAAGATAATAATTAAAACGAATATAAATTAGAAGATTAGAAGGGTGATAATTCTATAGATTATAAATTTATCATGAGCGAAAAATTAAGGTATGCTTATTTTTTCAGTATGAGTATGTTAATTATAATCAATCAAAGAATTGTTATTTTTAGTTAAATCGATCTCTCTATATTTCGCACAGAAATATAGAGAGATTACTGTATCAGTTGATAAGAATTAAGAAAATCTTACTCGTGATTGTCAATAATGGAGAAATTAAATGACGAAAGTAGAAAAATTTGAATTGGCTAAAATAAAACAAGATAAATTAATAAAAACGATGATATATGAGGTTGATACTGATGAAGGTTCCATAGAATATCGATTAGAAATATATAGAAGGGAAAACGTATTTAAAGGCATCGTCTATAGAAAGGAGCTATATCGAATGCGAGCTAATTATAAAGGAGGTCTTGCAAAGTGCGATGAATTTATTTTTAGTCCAGATAATAATTTCAGTCTTAATTTAATTAATTATAATGAATCAGAAGAAGATATCATTAATATTTTTTATAATGAATTAGAGAAAAATTTTAGCTCTCTCAATTAATTATAATTACTATATAAATTGATATAGGTTAAAGAAAAGTTGAGTCGTGTTGCTTAGTATCTTGTAATACTCAAATAAACACTGGAAAAAATTAAAATGGCAAAGATAAAAAAATATGAATTAATAAAAACGATCATTTATGAATTAAGTAAAGAT
>NZ_LZGR01000003.1:0-20243 GCF_001690255.1 Gilliamella sp. App2-1 | reverse complement strand
CACTTAACGCAAATACCTAGGTTCTTGAAAGTTTTTGTCAAAAAGTTGTTAAACTAATGAGATTTTCTAATCCAATACTGATAGGGTTGAGATTCTATTTGCAATGACAGTAATTCGTGATCCATATGGCGACAAAAGCTAGGAACATCACGAGTGGTCGCTAAATCATCAGCAATCACATAAAGAACTTGTCCAATAGCCAGTTCCCGAATCGTTTTTCTGATTAACATAATGGGTTCTGGGCAACGTAAACCAAGCGTATTGAGTTCTTTGTTGATAGTTATTTTCATGTTTAAATATTTGATAATTATAAAAATATTTTACTTAGGTAGTGTGGCACAGCATCTTCAGCATTTGATCCAATCACCTCTAATTCTGGTAACAATGCTTTTAATTCTGAGCTACCATTTTGCATTATACAACCTTTACCTGTGGCTTTTAGCATTTCGTAATCGTTCATGCCATCACCAAAAGCGATACAATCTTTTAAACTGTAACCTAATTTTTCAACCACTTTTTTTAATGCACTGCCTTTAGACACTTTTTCGTCCATCACTTCTAGGCAATTTAAAGTAGAAAAAGCGACACTAATTTTATTACCGAATTTTGCATCTAGTCGATTTTTTAGCTGAACTAAATGTGGATAAAGTGCATTATCTGTGGTAGTAAAATAAATTTTAGCAATATTATTGGTATCAAAATCAAGTGGGTTAAATAATTGATAAGTAAACTGCGTGTCTCGATAAAATTCTAATGAATATGTATCTTCTTTGTTAATTAACCACTCATCACCACGATACAAATGAGTATAAACTAAAGGATCTTCCATACTCATTTTAGCTATTTCTCTAGCAAGCGATGGTTCAATGCTTTGGCTAAAGACTAAATTACCTTCGCTATCATGTACTCTAGCACCATTTGCCGTTATCATAAAAGCATCAATTTCCATATTTTCTCGCATCTGAGCGACATCGATGTGGTGCCTGCCGGTTGCAAAAACAAAATGAATTCCTTTTTTACGTAGTCCTTGAAGGACTTGTTTGGTATAAGGTGATAAGCTATGTTCAGGAGTTAATAAAGTGCCGTCTAAATCAGAAGCAACAACATACATAATATTCTCAACTTTTATAATAAATGGTAATAATAACGATTAAAATAATATTGTATTAAAACAATAATTACTTATTCAAGCAAAGACTAAAACAAGTTGATGTATGATACAACTCCATTAGCATTTACTCAACCAATTGTGGTGTAATAAAAATAACTAACTTGCGTTTTTGTTGTCTTTTACTGTTGTATTTAAACAAATTTCCAATAACTGGCATATCATCTGCACCAGGGAATTTTCTTCGACCATGAGTATTAACTTCTTGAAAGATACCCCCTAATACCACTGTTTCGCCATTTTTTATTTGAACTTGTGTTTTAATTTCCTGAGTATCAATAGCTAACGCTTCACCGCCATCGCTTCGTTTTATTGAGCGACCAGCCGTATTTTGCGTAATATACAAATCTAAAATCATCCGATCATTTGATAGTATTTTAGGTGTAACTTCTAATCCCAACACAGCAGGCTTAAATTCAATAGATGTGGCACCATTATTACTACTCGAAACCTCATAAGGAATTTCAGTACCTTGTTTTATTGAAGCCATATTTTGATTAGATGTGAGCAAATTGGGGCTGGCTATAATTTCAAGCTGATTTTCAGATTCGAGCGCAGATAACTCTAAATTGAGTAAACTACCTGATAGTTTAGCTAAATTAAAACCTACTGTTGCGGTCGGATGACTCGTGCCAAGACCTACATTAAACTTATCTAATAATTGCGATGATTTGCCGGAGTAACCCCATTTAATCCCCATTTCAGACATACTTTCATCACTCATGGTAACAATATGCGCTGAAATATGCACTTGAGGCATAGGTTTATCAAGTGTTTTAATTAATTTTTCGATATTAGTAAATTGTTTAGCTAGATCAGTAATTATAAGTGAGTTTGTCCGTTTATCAAATGCAACCTTACCCCGTTCTGATAATAATTCTTGTTGTTGAATCGTTTCGATTAAGGTCGTTGGGTCAGCATGATTAACTGCTATAGATAATGAATTAAGCGGTTGTTTTAATTCTTTTTCTTTTTGCTGTAACTGTTTTTTTTGCATTAAAAATTCAGGATCTATCGCTTTAGAAACGAACAAAATATTATCGTCAATTTCAGCTTGTAAATTTGCTGAGTCTAATATGATCTTTAGCGCTTTGTGCCAATTAATATTATTAAGCTTGATAGTCTGTTTCATTGGTAAATCTTCTGACATAATCAAATTCATTTGCTTATTATCGGCTAACGCCTGCAAGATAATTGCAATATCCGTTTGATAAAATGTCATTGAGATATTTTTTTGTTGATCAACATTTACTGGTTGATTCAGATTTGCATGAACAGTATTTATGCCAATTGTTACGGCTATAAAGGCTATTACAACTAACAAACTTATTTTAATTTTAGTTATTCTGCTAATACATTGATTGAACCAATGATACGTTTGATTGGTGCTATTGTTATTATTCATTGATGGGCATTGTCCATGACACATTATTATGGCAATAATCAGGTAAATCTGCTTGCCATTTAATTTTATCGTTTAGTAAAGATTGTACATACCAAGGAAACAAAACATTCGGTACTTTATCATCGGTTATTGCTAGCCATTGATTGTCGGATACTAACCAAATCTGTTGATAATTTTGATCAATTTGTTTCATCAGCCCCCTAAAATGCCAAACTTGAATTTGTTCAAGTAGTAACGCCGTTTGCTCACTACAAGAAACTGAGTGATTTTGTTGAAAAGGATTTCGCTCTAAAGACATATCAGCCTTTAGGTCAGAACAGCTAATAGCCAGTAGGCTGATGCAACTATATAAACAATACTTCACTCTATGCCCTTTTTAAACAATAAAGTAAATATGATCTGCAACTGCTGATCTTGCTTGCTGATTTTTAGATTTTGAAAATCAAGATAATAAAAATCATCCGTTAATGATGCAATTAAAGTCATAAAATCAAAAAACTGCCCCTCTAATTCAATATCCCAATTAACCATATTGTCTGTTTGATAATGTTTAAAGGAATTTAATGCCAGATGATTTTGCTCGATCGTCTGTGCTAGTTCTTTTTCTGATATCAAACTATATAAAGTATTTTTACTTGCCTGATAGCGATTTACTTTTGCCTGTAGCACTTCAGTTTCAGTAATTTTTAGCTGATATAACTGGAGCTTTAGCGCAGCTTGCTGCTGGACATCTTTAATAAAAATAATATAAACAATAACAAAAAGTACTAAGCAACATAAAATACAAATCGTATATTGTTGCCAAACTGGGCGGTAAAAAAAATTATTATTCATTAAGCTTTATTTCCATTTCAAAAAATAGATTATTTTCATTGGACGAGATAGTTTTTACTTGGCTATGACTTATATTTTTTAGTGTTAATAAACTTTGATTAAAATTAGTCAGCTCAACATAACTAAAACTTTGCCCTTCGATTCTTACTTTTTGTGGTTGATAATAAAATGATTCAAGCCAAATTACTGAAGGTAATTGCTTTGAAAGCAATAATAAAGATTGCTGAATTTGTTTTTGGCTTAATGATGGATTAGGTAAATAATTTGTTAATTCTTCAGTTAACTTTTGTGCTATCCCTTGTTGGTGTAGTAATTTTTCATCATAGTTTTGTAGATCATTTCGTGCCTGTATCCACAGATAACAGAGCAAATAGCTAACTATGCCAATAAAACCAGTAACCACACCTATCAGTTGTCGTTGATGCTTGGCTTGCTTTTCTTGCCGCCAAGGTAAAAAATTAACTGTTGTATTTTCAAATTGACAACCCACAAATGTTAATAGTCGTTCATACTTTTTAAAAAGATTAATCCAATTTTCAATATAATGGCGTTCAACTGTCATCACCGTGATTTGTTTTGTTTGATCATTTGAATAAAAAAAATCAAAAAACACACTTTTAGCTGACACTTGAAATAATTTATAAATGTTTGCTTCAACATATAAAATCAATTCACTAAAATTTAGCTTTACATCAGGTAAGGTTAATTGTTGCATTTGAAGCAAATTAATATCCAAATTAACTTCAAATACAGTACGACCAGAAATTTTTTTACATAACTCATCAATAAAAACTTCTAATTCGGACGCATTTTGATATTTAAAGATAATCAAATCTTCGTTAGTGGATAATGTAGTGTTTTGCTTAACGTTGCTTATGATTCTATAGCGTAAAATTGTAGGCTCTACATAAATAATGGCACGATTTTTATTAAAAAACATGATGGATTATCTTCTTGATTCTGATGACAGCATCCCTTAATCATAATCATCCTTTACTCAATGAAAATAAACAAACGTTATTTTTGTGAACTATCATCCAAAAAATGTTTAAATTTAAACCGAACAAGACGGATTTTAGAAAAATTTAAAAAAAAAGGTTGACTGAAATAAGACGTGCCTTATAATGCACATCCACACGGTAAGGGTGATTAGCTCAGTTGGGAGAGCACCTCCCTTACAAGGAGGGGGTCACTGGTTCGAACCCGGTATCACCCACCAATCTTTACCGTGACGTTTTAGCAATGGAACACTTGGGGTGATTAGCTCAGTTGGGAGAGCACCTCCCTTACAAGGAGGGGGTCACTGGTTCGAACCCGGTATCACCCACCATCTCCAGATGGGTCGTTAGCTCAGTCGGTAGAGCAGCGGACTTTTAATCCGTTGGTCGAGCGTTCGAATCGCTCACGACCCACCATTTATCTTTAGTAAACTTCAAATAAACCAAATCAAAATTTATTTAACGAAAAACATGGTGAGTACACCAGTCGTTTAAAAAATTTGTCTGGAACAAATTTGAACGACACGTTAGGTTATCCCCAAAGGGGGTGAGGCACACAATGTACTGAATAATCAACCTCACGACCACCATTTTTTGATACCAATACTTACAATTAATCTATTAAACCATAACCTTGTAGGTATATTGCTTTTACATCGTTTGACAAATCAGACACTTGTTTTTTTACACTATCCATTGAATCGGGTAATGAAAATGGCATTTTAGCCAAATAAGGTTTGTTATCAAATAATCTATCAAATAATACATTATCATTTACCCCAAAATTAGCAATAATCGCACTAGCATATTGTTTTATAGGGGCAAGAACTGCTGGTCTATCCAAATAAACGGTAACAACAACACGATGCGTTTTACTTGCTTGAGCAATAAATTCAATATCTTTGTCGTTAGGCGGAAATGCCAATGATCCCTCATGCTGTTCTAAGCCAAAAAAGTAACCTTTATGGTTTTGTTCATAAGGCGCATTTATTCGAACTACAACAACATTAGCTTGGTCTAAATCATCAACAATATTAGCTTTGTGCTTTAAAAGATTTTTAGCATCTGATAAAAAACCATGTAAATAGATTTTGTTATTAGGATTTAATGGTAATGTGTTTTGTGTATTTTCAAGTAATACTAAAGAATTATATTGAGCTTGATTTGCCACTTTTTGAAAATCTTTGTTACCGACAAGATTTGTTTTACTTGGATCAACATACGGTGTTTCAAATTGACCTAAAGAAAACTTTTGAATCAAGATAGCCAACACTGCGTTATCGATGTCTTTTTCAGCAATTTTTTTGTTTTTAACAGCTGTTACAATAATTGAGCTATCACTAACACCTCCAAATTGTTGAATTCCTGCTTGAATAGCTTTAATAAAACGTTGCTCTTTGGTCAGATCTTCAACTCCCCATGGCATGCCTTCTACTTTGGGTTTAACACCTGAAGGCGTGCCATTGACACAAACTTCATTACAATCACTCGTAATATTCCAATCACTCATGATAACACCTTTAAATTTATAGGTGTCACGTAATAAATCTTTTAATAAAAACGAATTAAATCCACCACCAACAGCATCAAGTTTATGATTATTTATTTGAGCATTTTTCAATATAGAATAAGTCGGCATGACACCGGCAACATTTGCCTCAAAAGCGCCAGTAAATGGAATAATATGTTCTTTCAAACTGTCTTTTTTTGTAAAAAGTGCATATTTACCATAAGCACTATGACTATCAAAACCATTTTCGGCTGCGCCATAACCCACCCAATGTTTAACAACGGCGGCCACACTTTGTGAATTTAAACCATCTTTACCTTGCATTCCTGAGATATAACCTCTAACCATCTTTTTACTTAGTTCAGGATTTTCACCAAATGTACCTTCAAAGCGAGCCCAACGAGGTTCTGTACCCAAATCTGCCATTGGTGATAATGCTTGGGTTATTCCTAATGATCTATATTCTTGACGAATGATATCACCATATTCATTAATATCTTTTTCATGACCAATAGCTGCCATTCCTAATGTTCCTGGCCATTGGCTAAAACCGCTTTTTATGCCTGATTCATTGCCATAATAAAATGTATTTCTAGGATCAACACTTATCGTCAATGGAATAGATAAACGGGAAGATTCAGCTATTTTTTGTAGTTGATTATTTTGTTTTGCAAAATCCTTAGGATTAACTTCTAAACGTGTAATAAAACTATTAACCTTATCTTTTAAAATTAAAGCGGTCAGTTTTTTGAAATCATACTTGTCTCCACGCCCAATCTCATTATTTAAACTCGGTGCATTGCCATGCATCATCAACCCAGCTTTTTCTTCTAATGTCATTCTTGAAAGCAGATCCTGCGCACGTTGTTCTGGTGATAAACGCCAATCCTCATAAGGAGTTAGTTTTCCATTTTTATCCATATCCTTAAATTCAAGGTTATCAACAATAATTTTTTTTAATTGACGACTTTCAAGTTTGACTTGGTCAATGGCAAATAATGGGCTTATTGTAAGAACAGAACTGATTAATAGCGCAATCTTTAAAATCTTACTTCTCATCTTTTTCTCCTTAAGTGACCTATTACACATTTATTATTAATATTAAATTCTTAAAATAGCTGATTTGAATACACAGCAACAAATCATCTTATGAAATTTGCTATAGCGAATTTATATCCCGACTTTTTTGCCTTTATATAAAACAAAAAAACCTAAACACTTTGTTAACCAAAATGTTTAGGTTTTGCCTATATCGTCAATTGACGATGTAGTAACAATCCAAGCTCATACTATGTAAACTAACATTAATAAGATAAAGAAGATATCCTATAATTTAACTTGTTGATGTAATTGTGATGACAGTCACATTCTTAATCCATATGTTATTTAATAACCAATTATGAATTAATTATTTTTTTAACACTATATTCTTTAGCTAGAACTAAAAATCAGTCAAAACATAAAATATTTTTTGTCAGTAATATGCATGGCTAGCTTACAACTATTTGTTTAATTTTTATAAACTACATAAATAACTAATCGGCAAGCAATATAGAACATTACAGTACCAACAATGTAATCCAATATTACCCACATTCTTTTTTGTCTAAATAACGGTGTGAGTAATCTTGCCCCATAACCAATACTAAAAAACCAGATGAATGAAACACAAACCGCGCCAATCAAAAAAGCAAGTTTTTGTTCACTGGTTAACGTTCCAGCAATCCCACCCACAATAACAACAGTATCTAAATAGACATGAGGATTGAGCAGTGTGATTGCCAAAGTTGCTAGTATAACTTTTAATAAGCTGTTATTATTAGGAACTTGAGATTTGATTTGCATACTACGTGTGCCTTTAATTGCACTTTTAAACGCACAAAAGCCATACCAAACTAAAAAAGCCGCCCCCTAGTAGCGCAAGTATATTAGTAATTAAAGGATTGCTACCAATAAAGGTACCTACCCCCAAAATACCAACGGACATCAAAGCAAAATCACAGATAAAATAAATTGCCGAGACATAAAAGATATGATTTTTTAATAACCCTTGCTTGAGCACAAATAAATTTTGAGCACCAATAGCAATAATTAGACTGGCTGAAATTAAAGCGCCACGTAATATTTCTGATAACACTTGTTATAACACTTAAGAATGGGAAAATTTATTATATAATCATGATACCATATGCTTATAACAAACGTATTTAAGTTATTATCGTTCATTTTTTTCTAGCCACAGTAATTGGGTTCGATTGTTGTTTAAATAGAGAATAATCACACCAATTGCTAGCCAAATAATACCGACAATTTTAGCATCATTATCAATATGTAGTAATACGGGTAATAGCACCACAATACCGATAATAGGCATAAAGATATCTAAAAACCAAGAAAGCCAGCCTTTAGAGCCTTTTTTGAGTTTAAAATAGCCGATTACAGATAAATGTAACATAATAAATGCCGTTAATGCGCCAATATCAACAAATGACACTAACGTTGGTAACCCTTTTGCATTATTCGCAGCAATAACTACTAAACATAAATTAAATAAAGCAGCAAATAAAATAGCCATTGTTGGCACACCGCTTTTTTCACCCACTTTAGCAAAAACTGGAGGTAAACGCTTATCACGCCCCATGCTAAATAAAAGGCGACTTGCTGCGGCTTGTCCAACCATTGCAGCAAATGATGCACCAATAGCTTTCATTAAACTTAGTGCCCATCCTAACCATAAATTAATTTCTTGATTGACAATATTATAGTAAGCTTTACCTTGTAGTTCGGGATGACTACGCAAATAGTCTGAGCTATAAGGATTAAGTAAAGCTCCAACATAAATTTGTACCACAAATAAACAACCGGCTAAAATTAAACAGCTCATAATCGCTTTACTGACTAAATTATGATGGCCACTATTTTCTTCAGAAAAAGTCGCAATAGCATCAAATCCCAAATAAGATAGTACAGCAATAGACACCGCATTAAATAGTTTACCCCAACTGAATAAATTTCCCCCAACAAAAGGTTGCAACCAATCTTTGCTACTCTCACTGGTTATTATTATCCACATACCAGTAGCTAACACAGCAAGCAGGACAATAATTTCAAATATTAGTATGATCAACGTGATTTTGGCCGATTTTTTGGCACCCATTAAATTCAGCGTGGTAGTTAACATAACAGCTACACAAGTCCATACCCATATTGGCACTTCGGGGATCAATGCATTGAACGATATGCCACTAAATAAATAAGCAACAGCAGGAATAAACATATAATCAAGTAATAACAACCAGCCTACTAAAAATCCAGCATTAGGATGGATACCAATAGAGCAATAAGCGTAAACGGCGCCCGCATGCGGTAAAGCAGTTGCCATTCTAGCATAAGAAAATGCAGTAAATGACATCACCAAAGTGGCAACTATATAAACTAAAGCAACTGCACCATCACTTATCGCATCTAAAACGCCAAATAATCCTATAGGTGCTGCTGGACCAATAAAAAGCAATCCCAGAATAACTAAATCCCAGAACCGCATATTTTTACTTAACTGTTGCATAATTGTTTTCGTATCATAATCATCAATAAAGTAGAATGTTAAATGATTACTAAAAAACACACTAAGATCAGCTTGTTATTAAGTTATAATTATTTGTTATAAGAAGATGTTTAATGATGCTCTCTCACCTCATAGGTATACGACATTTTTGCGGTCTTACCTAACATGATAGAGGCACTACAATATTTTTCTGAAGCAAGTTTCACTGCTCTTTCAACTGCCTCGCTATCTACATTAATACCAGTAATCACTATATGAAAATTAATTGATGTATAAACTTTAGGAGAAGATTCGGCTTGAGTTTTATCAATCTCTATCCAAAGATCGCGAACATCTTTTTTATTATTTTTTAAAATAGCGATAATATCGTAAGCCATACAACCTGCTGCACCATGTAACAAAAGTTCCATAGGACGAGCGCCACGATTGCGACCGCCATGTTCAATACCACCATCCATCACTAATGAATGTCCACTTGCTGTTTCGCCTAAAAAACCAAAATCATCAATCCACTTTAAACGATCTTTCATTATTCGCTCCTTTTAATTTATCTTTAAACTTTTCATTCGTTATAATTTACGCAATAACATAAGCTTTTTTAAGCATTCTATCATCTTTTCACCTATTAATTTTTGATCAAACTTGATAATAATTTTGATTTATTTGCGAATAGATTCATTGGGTTATTGTAAATAGCTCAGGTAGAATAACCAACTTATTTGCAACAAACATCTTTGTAAATATAATTAAAATCAATTATCTACTCTTAACTTTCACTTAACGAACAAATAGACAAGTGATTCGCTTTACCACCACCTTAAAGATTGAATATGATTTTTGAGTTTGTTATCTTTCGTAGTATTGGAGCTGATGCAGGATTATTAGCCGGTATTTTTGGCGTTGGTGGCGCATTAATAGTGCCTTCTTTAATTTTTATCTTAAATTACTTTAATCTAGGTAATCCTTGAGTTCATCATATAGCTATTGCAACAGTTTAGGTTTTATTTATTTACCTGCAGCCTTAGTAATTATGCTAGCAAGTACCCCCATGGCCAAAGTGGGCGTACAAATTGCACAGAAATTATCAATTAAAAAATTAATCAGATTTTTTGGTCTATTTTTATTATTGCTCGTAATCAAGTTAATCATGTCTTAAACATTATTGGATATAAAAAAGGTCACAAAAGTGACCTTATAAATTTTGATATCAAATATCAATGACTATCTTGCCTCTTTGACCGCCATTCCTAATTGCCAAACAGCCATTGCATAATGCGTGCTATGGTTATAACGGGTGATCGTATAAAAGTTTGGTAATCCATACCAAAATTGGTAACGATCGCCCATATCAAGACGCAATAAGCTCACTTGAGTATATCCATCTAATGAACTTTGGGGTTTTAATCCAGCTTTCGTAAGTGATTTTATTGAGTACTTAGTGCTAAAACCAGTATCAAGTGATGGTGCTTGACCATCAGCCATTACTGCCACTTTTTTACCGCGTTGCCAACCATGTGACTTAAAATAGTTAGCCACACTACCAATAGCATCCACCGGATCCCATAAATCAATCTGACCATCATGGTTAAAATCAACAGCATGACGTCTAAACGCAGACGGCATAAATTGACCATATCCCATTGCACCAGCAAACGATCCACTTAAATCAAACGGATCCACACCTTCATCTCGACACATAACTAAAAAATCTTCTAACTCATTAGAGAAATATTGTGCTCGCCTTGGATAGTCAAAAGCCAATGTTGACAATGCATCAATGACTTTAGTTTTCCCCATCATCCTACCCCAGCCAGTTTCGACTCCAAGAATACCGACAATAATTTCAGGTGGCACACCATATTCATTATAAGCACGCTGTAATTCTTTTTGGTATTGGTTCCAAAAATCAACACCTCGAGGAAGATTACTTGCAGTAATAAATTTATTTTTATATCGAATCCAAGCACCATTTGGTCCCGTTGAAGGGCTAGCTTTTGGTGCTTGTTTATCCATTAAATTAATTACCCAATCAAGTTTATTGGTTTGTGCAAGCACATTACGAAGCTGTTGGCGATTAAAACCATGCTTACTAACCATTCTATCGATAAATTTTTCTTTAGCTATGGCTAACGGAGCGCTAGCGATTTTAGATTGATTGTGATCTTTTTCGAGATAGACACCGCCCACAACATTTGCATGCCCACGGTGTTCTTTCATAGGGGATGTTGAAAATCTACCATTACTACAAGCTGCAAGCAATAAAATTATATTAATAAGTATGATAATACGCTGCATACAAATCCATATCTTTAGTAATTAAAAATTGGCAACATCATAAGATATTTCTTGTTATTTAACAATATTTGGACACAGCTTACCTTCCGAAACTTGTCTAATATTGTTTAAAGTGGTATCAGAGATATTCAACAATGCTTCTTGTGTCAAAAAGGCCTGATGACCAGTAAAAATAACATTATGGCAAGAAGATAAACGGCGGAATACGTCATCTAAAATGACATCATTAGATTTGTCTTCAAAAAATAGATCACGTTCGTTTTCATAAACATCCATCCCTAAAGCACCAATTTTTGTTTGCTTTAATGCATCAATAGCCGCTGTTGCGTCAAGCAATGCTCCACGGCTGGTATTAATAATCATCACACCGTTTTTCATCTTTTGGAAAGACTCTTTATTCATTAAGTGATAATTTTCGGGTGTCATTGGACAATGTAGCGTAATCACATCTGATTTTGCATATAATTCATCTAACTCAACATATTGAGCCCCTAACTCAACCACAGTATCATTCGGATAAGGATCGTAAGCAAGGATATGCATACCAAAACCTTTCAATATACGAATAACGGCTTGACCAATTTTGCCCGTACCAATAACGCCAGCGGTACGATTGTGCATGTTAACCCCCGTTAATCCATCCAATGAAAAGTTAGCGTCACGAGTACGCTGATAGGCTTTATGTGTTCTTCTATTTAGCGTCATCATTAAAGCCACCGCATGTTCTGCTACTGCTTCTGGCGAATAAGCAGGCACACGAACCACCGCAATACCCAATTTTTCAGCCTCGGCTAAATCAACATTGTCAAATCCAGCACAGCGAAGTGCCAAAATTTTAATGCCATAGCTAGCTAATTTTTGTAGTACTTTTTTATCTACTTCATCATTAACAAATACACAAACCGCATGATATCCTTGGGCCGTAACAACTGTTTTATGACTCAGCTTATGTTCATAATATTCAATATCAAAACCAAATTTTTTATTGGCAATTTCTAAATGTTCTTTATCGTAATGCTTACTGCTAAAGACAGCAACTTTGATTGAGTTTTTCATGTTAATACACCCCTATTAATAGTATTGGTTAAATTTTTGGCTGGTTATTGGCATTAATTAATTTTTATACTAAAACACTTTTATACTGAAACACATTGTTTCCTGAAACTTTTTTACAAGATCTGACTAAAATAATGAATCTTTAGCTTCCAAAATGTTATTGCGCATAATTTTTTATGTTGAAACATGACTATCGATAAACGATTTATATTGGCTTGTAGAATTATTTTTTAATATGTTGTGTGCTATGATAACACTTTGCTAAAAACTAACAATAAAGTTAAATAATGAATAATGCGAAAAATTCACTTTTAAAAACGATTTTTACCACTAAGATGCTAATCTGCATTTTTACTGGCTTCGCTTCTGGGCTACCCTTTTATTTATTATTACAACTATTACCAGCTTGGTTGGAAAGTGAAGGCATAAATATCAAAACGATTGGTATTTTTTCATTAACGCAAATTCCCTATATCTTGAAATTTATCTGGTCACCCTTTATGGATGGTTTTTCATTATTTAATTTAGGAAGGCGACGTGGCTGGATGCTTGGTTCTCAAATTGTGCTTATCTTTTCAATCGCAATATTGGGATTTTTTTCTCCATCGTTAGACATCTGGCTAATCGCAATTATTTCCTTTATTATTGCCCTGTTTTCAGCGACTCAGGATGTTGCACTTGATGCTTTTAGACGAGAACTGTTACTTGATCAAGAATTAGGTCTTGGTAACAGTATTCATACTAATGCTTATCGGATTGCAGGTTTAGTACCAGGTTCATTATCACTGATCTTATCAAACTCTCTACCATGGAATAGTGTTTTCATCATTACCGCACTATTTATGCTACCCGCTATCATCATGACGTTGTTAGTAAAAGAGCCTATTAGTCCAACATCAAAAAAACATGATTTTGAAGATATTATTATTAAACCATTTAGTGAATTTATTACTCGAAATGGACTTAAAACAGCCATATCGATTTTAGCATTTATATTTTTATATAAATTAGGCGATAGTATGGCTACATCCTTAGCCACTCCTTTTTATTTACAAATGGGCTATAGCCGGCCTGACATAGGTTGGATTGCTAAAAATGCATCATTATGGCCAAGTGTATTTGGTGCATTAATGGGTGGAGTTTTAATGATTAAAATAGGCATAAACCGCGCACTATGGATTTTTGGCATTATACAAGTTATTTCAATTCTAGGTTTTGCTTGGCTCTCTATAGAAGGTCCGTTCGCTACAATAGGAACTTCCCAAAAAACTTTATTAGCCACAGTGATTGGCTTTGAATCACTTGGCGTTGGTCTTGGTTCAGCCGCGTTTGTTGCGTTTATTGCTAAAACAACCAATCCACTTTATACCGCGACCCAATTTGCTTTATTTACTAGTATTGCATCTATCCCAAGAACATTAATTAATTCATCTACCGGTTTTATGGTTGAATACTTTGGCTGGACAAACTTTTTTTGGCTATGTTTTATTCTTGCCTTTCCCGGTATGCTATTATTATTAAAAGTGGCCCCATGGAATATCAAATCTTAGGAGAAAATATGGATAAGTTAACCCAAGCATTCAACTTTAGACATGCATGTAAAAAATTTGATGATACAAAAAAAATTAATAATGATGATATTGAATATATTTTGGAAGCTGGTCGACAATCTCCCTCATCATTTGGCATGGAGCCATGGCATTTTGTGGTTGTTGATAGTAGCAAAATAAAAGCAGAATTGCGTAATGTTTGCTACAACCAAGAACAAGTCACCAGCTGTTCACATTTTGTGATTGTGCTTTATCGAAAAGCGAATAATTTTACATTACAGAGCGATTATTTACGACGTACAATTGCGCGCACTTTACCCGATCCAAATAATCAAACATCTATTGATATTGCCTGCCAAGCATTTATCAATTTTTGCGAGCAAGGGCTTGCTGATGGCTTAACGATCAACCACTGGTCAGAAATGCAAGATTACATCGCTTGTGCCAATATGATGACTGCTGCGGCATTTCGCGGTATTGATTCATGTGCTATTGGTGGGTTCGACCACGATAAAGTGATAAAAATGCTAGAAAAACATATTCCACAAATTGGTGAAGAATCATTTGGGATAGGGCTTTGTTTAGCTTTTGGTTATCGAATCAATGAACCAGCAGCGCATATTCGTTGGCCACTTGCTGATTTAACGACGTATCTTACTGATAATCACTAAACAGATATAGCAACTTGCTACCTTCAATCGCCACACGCGGCGCATGAAGGTAGATAAAAAAACAGGCACAATCATTATTCAATTGATTGATAGAGCGCTTCGGCGTCAGCCGAAGCTGAGTCCATAATAAAAGCAATTCCAGATAAAATATTACCAATCTGAGGATCGCTGACATTTTGTTGTACCGAATTTAAAATCTCTTGAGCCCAATTAATTTTTGTAAGTACTGCTTCTACACTTTCTTTTGAAGGATTATTCATAGCATCTCCCCCGTTTTGTTAGGATGTCAAATAAACCGATAATCTAAAATAAATTATCTGATAATGAAAAAGAATTTAAGATTAAAGGTTTAAGAATAAGGAAAGCGCATATTTTAAACACTAAAAATAAAAAACAAAAACAAATATCGTTTTAAAAAACACAACTAATTTTAAAAGAACCGAAAAGGAACAGACAACCTAATTATTTAACGTTAATAAAGCCTATTGTCATTACCTATCGCTACAATAACCAATTTTTTTGCACGATAAAGATTGATGATGTTAGACTTATCTACCATAAATTGCGCGAGTTTTGTCTAAAGTTGCCAAAATTAAAAATAAGTAAGGATTTAAAATGAAAACCAAACATGCACGTTTATTAATACTCGGTTCTGGTCCAGCAGGTTATACCGCAGCTGTTTATGCCGCACGCGCTAACCTTTCGCCCGTGTTAATTACCGGAATGCAACAAGGTGGACAACTGACAACAACCACAGAGCTTGAAAACTGGCCAGCTGGTGCACCTGATTTAACGGGACCAGAATTAATGGTCAAAATGAAAGAACATGCCGAAAGATTTAATACTGAAATTATTTTAGATCAGATCGATCGTGTTGATTTTAGTTCTAAGCCTTATAAACTTTTTGGTAGTGAGACTGAATATAGTTGTGATGCCCTTATTATTGCAACTGGCGCATCAGCACAATACCTTGGTTTACCGTCAGAAGAAGCATTCAAAAGCAAAGGTGTATCTGCTTGTGCAACCTGTGATGGTTTTTTTTATCGTAACCAAAAAGTTGCCGTAGTGGGTGGCGGCAATACTGCGGTTGAAGAAACGCTGTATTTAGCCAATATCGCTAGCGAAGTCCATTTAATTCACCGTCGAGATAGCTTTAGAGCTGAAAAAATATTGATGGATCGCTTGGACCAAAAAATCAAGGAAGGCAAAGTTATCTTACATACGCATCGCATTATTGACGAAGTATTAGGCGATAATATGGGCGTGACTGGTGTTAGGATCCGTAGCACACAAGATCCCAATATAACCGAACAATTATCAGTTTTAGGCGTATTTATCGCAATTGGCCACAAGCCAAACACCGCCATATTTGAAGGTCAGCTTGAACTCAACGGTGGTTATATCAAAGTACAATCAGGTACGCAGGGCAACGCTACTCAAACCAGTGTCGAGGGGATTTTTGCTGCTGGTGATGTAATGGATCATATCTATCGTCAAGCAATCACATCAGCAGGTACGGGCTGTATGGCGGCTTTAGATGCTGAACACTATTTGGATAACTTAAAATAAGCAGTAAAAATCTTTATGTCATTAGATAAAAAACGCCAGACCTATCTACTTGGCTGGTTAAAACAGCATGCAAAAAGGCATAAAACTAATTTGCGAGCTTCAATTTTAACTGGCTTTATTTTAACGGTATTAATCATTATCCAAGCGGGATTACTTGCAATAATTTTGCAACGAATCATTATTGAACAACAACATTTTGTGGATATTTTACCCTTTTTTGGCGCATTAATTGTGGTACTACTCGCTCGAGCGGGTTTAATCTATCTACGCGAAAAGATCAACTTTACTATAGGCAAAAAAGTTCGACAGCAAATTCGACAGCAAGTAATTGATCAACTTGAGCTACATGGGCCTGCTTATCTAAATCAAAGTACGATCGGCGCTTGGAGCACGTTGCTCATTGAACAAGTTGATAAATTGCATGACTTTTTTGCCCGTTATCTACCCCAAATGCGCTTGGCAAGCATGGCACCGCTTTTAATCTGTATTGCAATCTTCCCATTTAACTGGGCTGCAGCTACAATTTTGCTTTGCACGGCACCTCTGATTCCTATCTTTATGATTTTAGTGGGGATGGGGGCTGCTGATATTAACCGCCGTCATTTTAAAGCACTCGCTTACTTAAGCGGTCACTTTTTAGATCGTTTAAAGGGGCTTAATACCATTCGACTATTTAACCAAGGCGAAAAACAGACCAACGAAATCGCCCGCGCGTCTGAGGATTTTCGAATCAAAACCATGCAAGTCCTAAAAGTCGCATTTTTATCTTCCGCAGTATTAGAGTTTTTTACTTCTATTTCGATCGCCATTGTCGCGGTTTATTTTGGCTTTTCGTATTTAGGCGAATTTAATTTTGGCTCATACAATGGCACCGTTACCCTATTTGCAGGTTTTTTTGCACTAATCTTAGCCCCTGAGTACTTTCAACCTTTACGCGATTTAGGCACTTACTATCATGCCAAAGCCGAAGCAATCGCCGCGGCTGATAATATCGAAACGTTTTTAAGTAAAAAATTACCGCAAGAACCAACTAACGCTAATACGGCAAACATCAAATTGACTGAACCATTAAAAACCATTGAAGCCAATAACTTAATTGTTTTATCTAGCGAACAACAACCGATCGTTGGTCCGCTATCATTTAGCCTGCAAGCACCGTTTAAATTGGCTTTAATAGGTACAAGTGGCGAAGGTAAAACCTCGTTAACACAAGTACTACTTGGCTTTTTACCTTATCAAGGCTCACTAAAAATTAATGGTATTGAATTTACTCAATTAGATATTAATGATTGGCAACAACACGTTAGCTGGATTGGACAAAATCCTTATCTGTTAAATAGTTCTATTCGCGATAATATTTTACTCGGCAAGCAAAATGCCACTGAAAAAGAACTTGATGAAGTGATAACCAAAACCCAATTAACCGATGTCATTGCAAAATTACCACAGGGTATTGAAAACCAAGTTGGTGAAGATGCGGTACGTTTGTCCGTTGGGCAAGCACAGCGGATCGCTTTAGCAAGAGCAATGCTTAAACCTTGCCAATTACTGATTCTTGATGAACCAACTGCCAGCTTAGATAAACAAACCGTACAAAATTTGGACAAGCAACATATAGCGCCCAATAGCATCACTATTACTCATCAAACAGATGATATGCAAGATTTTACACAGATCTGGCAATTGGCTAATGGCAAACTACATTGTGATATCAAGGAGAATTTATGCTAGCCATATTGCGCCCCTATATAGCCCTTTATAAACACTATTTTTGGCAAATTTTATTTGGCTTATCGCTATCAATTCTAACGCTACTTGCTAGCGTATTTTTGCTATCTTTATCAGGATGGTTTTTAGCCTCTACCGCTTTTGTTGGCGTTGCTGGTTTATATACATTTAATTATATGTTGCCTGCGGCAGGTGTACGAGCGGCGGCCATTACTCGAACCGCTTCACGTTATATGGAGCGTTTGGTTGATCACAATACCACTTTTAAAATCTTGGCTTATTTAAGAACACTTGCTTTTCGTAAAATTTTACCACTAAGTACCCATCAATTAGCTCATTACCAACGAGCAGACTTGCTTAATCGCTTTATTGTCGATATTGATGCACTTGATCACTTATACCTAAAACTCTTTTCGCCCATTGTAACCGCATTAGTTACCATTGGCGTTTTGTTTATAGGGTTAGCAAGCATAAACTTACCCATTGCGTTAATCATTACCATTATCCTTACAACCACCTTACTTGTGGTACCTGTTATCTTTTATCAAGCCGGAAAACAGCTAGGTAAAACACTGGCTAAACAACAAAGTGAATACCGATTATTATTAATTAATTACCTGCAAGGACAAGCTGAACTTATCCTATTTAATGCACAACCACGCTATCGCGCGAAACTTGATGAGCTTGAATCAAACTGGCTCTATAATCAACAACGGCAATCGACATTAATGGCGCTATCAAGTGCATTGATCTTGCTTATTGCTGGTTTTTTAACGTTACTGGTTCTGTGGCTAATTACCCAATACACCTTATCCCCTTTAGTGGCTTTATTTGTATTTGTTAGTCTTGCAAGTGCCGAAATACTCATGCCAATTCCTGGTGCATTTATCTTTTTAGGGCAAGTACTCACTTCTGCCACACGTACAACAGCTATTTTTAACCAAATACCCGATATCCAATTTGTTGCTAAAGGCAAAGCAATAGATTTAAGTTCGGCAAAATTGCAATTTGAACAAATTAATTTCAGCTATCCCAAACAACCCTTTGCGGTGTTAACGGATTTTTCGTTGACGGTTGAACAAGGTGAACATATTGGTGTGGTTGGTAAAACAGGTTGTGGTAAATCGACCTTATTAAGTCTGGTTAATCGTACATGGGAACCTAACTCAGGTCATATCTATATCAACGGTATTGATCTTAATCAACTTGATGAAAAAACACTACGACAAACTGTCGCCATGGTGCCTCAAGTGATCACTATTTTTAGTGACACTTTAAGACAAAACTTGCTAATAGGCAATCAACAAGCTACCGAGCAACAGTTAATCGACGTATTACACCAAGTTGAACTCGACAAATTACTCACTACCGAACAAGGTTTAGATTTGCTGATTGGACAAGGTGGTCGCGCTTTATCGGGCGGTGAAATTCGCCGAATCGGCATAGCAAGGGCATTGCTGCATAATTCACCGTTAATTTTAATGGATGAACCCACAGAAAGCCTTGATCAACAAACAGAACAACAAATTATCCGATTGATCAAACAAACATGCAAAAATAAAACACTAATCATGGTTACGCATCGATTGACAGATAATCCATTGTTTGATCGAGTTATTTCGTTTTGATAAATGATGTGTATTGAGTACTATTCAAACTTTGCAAATTAGATTTATGTATTGGACTCTTTTTAAACTATTGTACACTATCTTTGACTTGCAGATATATAAAATTTATGATGATTGATTAATATTTATTTTATAAATAAGTCGATGTATTTAAACTAATACCCCTATATTGTCATTTGATCTTTTTATTTAAAAAATAATCGCTATTATATTAACATGCATAAAATAAATATGTTAAATAATAAAAATTAATTTTTATTAAGTTA
>NZ_LZGR01000002.1:0-2748 GCF_001690255.1 Gilliamella sp. App2-1 | reverse complement strand
TTTCCACCACAGTGACGGTTTAATGCGCTGTGCTTTTTCTAGTTGCCAGTTTGATTTGACATGTTTATGCGCTTCGTCCACCACCTCTAAGGCAAAATCACGGAGGTAAGGCTCGGTGATGCCTAGCTCATCTAATCCCGCTTCAATAATTGCTTTTTGTTGTTGTTTTTCTTCTTCAAATAGCTCATCAATTTCGTTCCATTTGCTTAACGCTTCATCGGCATACCATTCGCTTTCATATTTTACCAATAAATGCCCTATCAACTCCGCTGTCCAGCTTCGGCGTAATCCTTCCTTTAAATCCCTATCCGTAAAAGTCGGCGGCGGTAGGTCTTTTTTTCGTTGGGTTGAATATATCAGTGTGCCCGTTAAGATTTGATGTAATGCCCGCATCGCTGGCGTGTAATCGGCTAAATCTAATTTCGCCACTTTATTCTTGCCTATCTTGTCAGATAATTCACCTATCGAGGCCTTTTCTTCTATTGTTTCAAACCCAGGCCAGTGCCATGGACTACGCCGTTTGATATGAGCTTGTGCATTGTCTTTTATATTCACCCAACCATGTATCGGTAGCGTTTGCTCATCCAGTGCCGTCACTTGGGCCCATTTTGTGTTTTCATCCTCTATCGCTATCAAGCCATCATTCTCTAATGAAATTAGGGACACGGTACGAGGGTAACATACCGTATTACGTTTCTTTTCCTGTGGAGAAAGGGTGTCATCTAATGATAACGGAAAATCATGCCAATAACTTACGCTTGAATTGAGCTGCCCATCTTCGCCATTAAGGTGTAAGACTTTACTGGCGGCTATCCAGTACGGCTTGTTTTCAATCATAAAGCGAATCGTGAAAAAATCATCATCATTCGCAGGCTCAGAATAGACACTCGGTAACGTCGTATCTTGCCCCTTTCCGCCACTAATTAGCTCAACTTTATCGGGGATATCTGCCTCGGTTAATTCGGGATATATCCGCCTTACATACATTTTCTCACTTGCGGTTAAGGTGTACGGTTGCGCTGACGGGCTTTTTGCCTGTATCTTTCCATTAATGCCATTAACCACCTTGCCAACCCCTGTGTCGAATAACGGCTGCTCGGTTGAAGTATGAAAAAATCTTGAGGGAAGATTGACGGTATAGACCGGTTTGATTTTAATATAGTAGCTCTCGGTAGTGTCGGTAAAATGAATCGCCACCCCAGGGCTTAACCAACCTGCCGGTTTAGCAGCTTGAACTAATTGCGCCTCTTTTTCAACTAATATGATACTCTTTTCGCTTTCAGGCAGCTTGTCCGCTAAAGCGCGGGTTTTAGTGATAAACGCCGGCAAATCATCACAGGTCATTAATTCAATGTGTGCCATTTGCTGTAATTGATTGTCTAACGCCCGTTTCATGTTCGATAACGGGGCTTCTTTAGGCTCGTCAAAACGTTCGGATTGGCTGACATTATGGCCGATGTAACCTATAGCTTCTTCTAACTGAAATTCTATTTCTTTGTCACCCATATTTCCATTGTAAAATCGATATATAGCCTATGTTAGCTGGTAAAGAAAAGTTATCATTAATAAATAATTTTATTGTATTTATTAATAACACCATATTTAATCAAAATAATCATCGATTAATAATTCGCTAGCATCGATACAAAATTTTCTTTCTTCATTATTGCATTGGCGAGTAAATAACAATTTATAATTATCCTCGGATTTCTTTTCAAACTTACATTCAGAATTTGATAAAGTGTATTTTTTTATCTGTATATTGATATAAATCAGTTAAAATGACATGGTTAAAGTAATCTTTAGGGCAATATTTTACTTTCTCTGCTGTCTTTTTTTCAGAATCAAAAGAAATAAAACGACCTGTTAAATTTAGATAAACAAATTTATCTTGTTTCTTATCATAAGAGTAATAAGCGTCAATGATATTTCTTTCATTAAGGCTTTCTGTAGTTTTAGAAATGTAAAAATCATTATCTTTACCATCAAAATTAGCTGTAAATACCCCAAACTTAGTACAAGATTCAAGTAGAAAATCATACTGCTTGTCTTAGTGTTTTATACTCAATCGGCGTCATGTTATTTAATGCCTCATGCGGTCTTTCGGTGTTATAAATCGTTAACCATTCTTCGGTTATTCTCCTTGCTTGTGCTAAGTTGTTAAAAAGATATAAATCGAGTACTTCAGTACGATAGGTGCGATTAAATCGTTCAATGTACCCGTTTTGATATGGGCTACCGGGCTCTATATAATCAATGGCTATATCATGTGATTTAGCCCAGTTTATAAAGGTTTTTCCTGTAAATTCTGGTCCATTATCGACGCGTATTTTTAATAGATAGCCATGATATTCAGCCAGTTTATCTAAGTAACGGGTAACTCTCCCTGCCGGTAAGCTTACTGCAATATCAATACCTAACGCCTCACGATTAAAGTCATCAATGACATTGAATGTCCTAAAGCGACGTTGATTACAGCTACTGTCACTCATAAAATCCATTGACCAACATTCACCTTGTTTATTAGGAACCAATAGCCTTTCTGGGCTTCGTGGAGGAATACGTTTTTTACGCTTTACCCTGAGATTAAGCTTTAATTCACAATACACCCGATATACCCGTTTATGATTCCATTTATAGCCGAGCTTTCTGATACGATTAAAGCATTTAGGAAAGCCCCAGCGTAAATGCCGGTCTGTGATAGCATTCAATACCGAAACAATCACCGAATCATCCTGTAACTTAGGT
>NZ_LZGR01000001.1:0-992 GCF_001690255.1 Gilliamella sp. App2-1 | reverse complement strand
TTTATGATAAGTGGGATTTCGTCATTATCTTAGCTATTCCGTTATATTGTGCCGTTGTTTAATTTCAGCTAACTCTTCTAATGATGTGGCATTAAACGCTTCAATCATCCATTCTGGCCAGCCTTGACCGTCAATCCTATGGGCTTTAAATTCCGCTTCTTGATCTGATTTATATTCGCCATCATCGATATTGGCTGATTTATAAAAGACCATAAAACTATTAATCCAACCCCAAACAAATGTGCTCCCTGCGCCGGCTCGAATGGGATCTAACATGATATGATCAATCACTTGATGCGTTCCCGGTTGGCACACCATTAATACGGTCGAGGTTAAGGCATTACGCGACATATTATGGATAATAACACCATGCAAATCATCCCAATCATACTCTTTTATACGGCGTTTTTTCGGTTGTAAAAATACCGCAGGATGCCGTAAAAACTTAAAGTTAAAAAAGTCACTTTCGTTGACATAGACTTTACCCGTTTTACGGTTAAATATAATGGGACTACCACGACGGGAAAATAGATAATGATACACTTGGGGAATAACATAATACATAGCGAGACAACAGATAATAAAACCCAAAATTACTACTATATCAATAAATTCTATTTTAGAGCTATCATGGTGTACCAACAACCAAAGACATCCAATGATAGCTCCACTCCCACAAATAATAGCAACAAAATAAAGGCAAGCATAAAAAATCTGATCATTGAGATCCTGACGAATAAAGGCACAGTAGTTATTATTGGCATAGCTTAAGCGACGATCATGCAGGGGCACACTATAAGGGCCTTTATCTAGATCGCCAAACCAACCAAAAATTTGTGGGCGGTATTTTGATGGCATGATGACTCTCCTTTTTATTTATTCATCGTGAAATGGGTTACTGCTGCGATTTATGATAAGTGGGATTTCGTCATTATCTTAGCTATTCCGTTATATTGTGCCGTTGTTTAATTTCAGCTAACTCTTCTAATGAT